>JANMDE010000480.1:0-5620 GCA_031376105.1 Variovorax sp.
ACACCGGGTGCTATTAATTGCGTAGCATGGTATGTAGACTCTATATGGGCAGAAGAATCATTCTTCTTCAAAGATACTGTTTCCCGTAGATCCCCGCCGAAGCTGCTGCGCTCGGGTTGGCCGACACCAATCACCAAAATCTTATGCGCTCCCAAATGCAAGGCGGGCGACAGCGGCGAGGTTTGGCGCATCGAGCCATCGCCAAAAAATTCACGATGGCCATCCACCCAAAGCGCCTGCGCTGGGAAGATCAGCGGGATCGCGCTGGAAGCCATCAAATGTTCCATTGTGATCGGCTGAAACTCAGCGCGCCGGCCCGGGCGAGTCCAAGCCTCTTGCTTGTCATCGCGTGCGGTGTGGCAAAACGTCCAGTGCACGCCCGAACTGTAGCTCGAACCCGTCACCGCCAGCGCATACAGGGCTTTGCTGGCCAGCGCCTCGTCAATGCCTTTCAAAGAAATCGCTTTGTTCAGCGTGTCGGCCAGCGGCAGGTTGTCGAGCAAGGCACCTTGCTCGCGCACCTGTGCAGCCAGATGCCAAGCCGTGGCCAAGCGAGACAGCCGCGTCCAGCCGGGCACATCCAAGCGATACACCTGCGCGCTGCGCAGCCCTTCCCAAAACACGGCCAAAGCTGCCAGCGCTGACAAACCTTGCGTGGCGCGCGATGCCAAGAAACTCGCATTCAGCGCCCCGGCAGAGGTGCCCACCAGCAATTGAAACGGCAACCGCTGTGCTGTAGCGCCGGGTGATTGCGCAGCACTCAGTATCTGTCCCAGCGCCTTGAGGGCCCCGGCTTGGTACGCGGTTCGCGCGCCTCCGCCCATCAAGACCAGTGCGGTGCGCGGGTCGCTGGGTCGTACCAGTCCCGCATGGATCAGGGTAGAAAGTGTCATTCGTTTATATTCTGTCGTTAAGCATCGCAATTTACATGACAACAGCCGCCAACTCAACCGCCCCCACGCCATCTGCCTTGTCGTCACGCCGCGAATTTTGGCTGCTACTCACGCTGGCAGGGATTCAGTTCACCCATATTCTTGATTTTATGATCATGATGCCGCTGGGGCCTCAGTTCAGAGCAATTTTTGGGATCAGCGACGCGAAGTTTGGGGTGTTGGTCTCGTCTTACACCTTTGCGGCAGGTATTTCGGGGCTACTGGCCGCTTTTTATGTGGATCGCTTTGGCCGCAAGCAGCTGCTGCTGATTTTGTATGCGCTGTTTGCTGTGGCCACACTGGCCTGCGGCCTGGCTTCCAGCTATGAGCAATTGATGGCCGCGCGGATTGCTGCAGGCTTGTTTGGCGGGGTGCTCTCAGCGCTTTCGCAAACCATTGTGGGCGATGTGATTCCGCCCGAGCGGCGCGGGCGGGCGATGGGCATTGTGATGTCGTCATTTTCTATCTCCACGGTGGCGGGTGTGCCGCTGGGCTTGTTTTTGGCGGCGCATTTCAATTGGCATGTACCGTTCTTTGCGATTGCGGGCATGAGCGCTGTGTTGGTGGTTTTGGCTTGGCAAACCATGCCCCCGTTGCGTGACCACTTGAAGGTGGCGCGCAAGCTGTCGCCTTTGGCCAACATGGTCGATGTGCTGCTCAACCGTGACCATCAAAAAGCCTTGCTGTTCACTTTTCTGATGATGTTTGTGGGCTTCGTGGTGATCCCCTACATCACGCTCTACACCACCTCCAACGGCCGACTCACGCCGCAGCAAATTCCCTACATTTACCTCTGTGGCGGCGTGGCCACGCTGATCACCGCGCGCTGGATTGGCCGCGCCACCGATGTGCGCGGCAAAGTGCCGATGTTTCGTTTGTTGGCCTTGCTCACCATGATTCCCGTGCTGGGTATGACGCTGAGTGCGCCGCTGGGGGTGTACGGCATCATTGGCATTTGCGTGCTGTTTTTTGTGTTCATGAGCGGGCGCATGATTCCCGGTATGGCCGTCGTCACGGCGGCTTGTAATCCCCCTCAACGGGGCACCTTCATGGCGCTCAATTCCGCAGTTCAATCGCTGGGCATGAGCACAGCAGCCTTTTTGGGCGGGCTGATCATCAGTCGCGATGCGCAAGGCTTGGTGCTGCATTACTGGGGCAACGGGTTGGTGGGCGTGGCTGCCTCGCTGGTAACTTGGTGGTTGGTGGGCAAATTGCGCTTGGACTGGGCTGCGCCCGCACCTGCTGCGCGCGCGCAAAACAACGCCCCGGTAAAACCCTGATCAATAAAAATCTTCATGAAAATCAAGGCCTTACGAGGCCTTTTTTCATAAGTGTGAAAAATACACGCGCCAAATCAAATTTTGTTGCAATGCAAGATTGCGCGGGCAAGAAATTGGGAGCATGATGAATTCAAGTTCGAAGGTTTTTGAAGCGTTGTAGACGGGTCGTCAACCCGTCCACAACATATGTGAAACGAGAGCACAAGGAGGCTACTCATGAACTTGACGATCAGTGGACACCATCTGGAGGTCACGCCCGCACTGCGGTCGTACGTTACGAGCAAGATCGATAGGATTTCACGTCATTTTGACCAAGTGGTGGACATCAAAGTCCTGCTCACCGTCGAAAAACAAAAAGAAAAACAACGACGACAACGCGCCGAATGCAGCATCCATGTCAAGGGCGACGATCTGTTTGCTGAAAGCGCCCATTCAGACCTGTATGCTGCTGTCGACGAACTGGTTGATAAGCTAGACCGTCAAGTCGGCCGCTACAAAACCAAGCGCCAAGACCACCACGCCGCTGAATCAGCCAAGCGCACTCTGCAATAACGCCTTGTTTCCCCAGCCCGAGCCGCCTGCTTTTTGCAGGCGGCATTTTTTTGGAACGTCGGGCGAGAAAGCTTGGGCGAATGTGTCAAGCCCATGTCCATTTGTCGGAAAAAGTGCATTTCCTAGGGTTAACGCGAGCCAGGGTGCATAATGCGCTTCCCGGCGCTGTAAATTGCCAGTTACAAATCAGTTGTTCATGAACCGTCTAGCTGCCATATTGCCTGCCACCCAAGTGTTGGCTGGTGTGGATGCCACAAGCAAAAAACGCGCTTTCGAAGAAGCGGGTCTGCTGTTTGAGAATCTCCACAGTCTCTCTCGCTCCCTTGTTACCGACAGCCTGTTCGCGCGCGAGCGCTTGGGCTCGACGGGCTTGGGTCATGGTGTGGCTATCCCGCATGGCCGCATCAAAGGCTTGAAAGCGCCGATGGCGGCGATGTTTTCGCTGGCCAACCCGATTGGCTTTGATGCCCCGGATGAACAGAGCGTCGGCCTGCTTATCTTTTTGCTGGTGCCCGAAGCGGCCACGCAAAAGCATTTAGAAATCCTCTCGGAAATCGCTGAGATGCTCAGTGATGCAGCGCTGCGCGAGCGCCTTAAAGCGGCGCCTGATGCCCTTGCGCTACATGGCCTGATCGCTGGCTGGCGCTCGGCTGTCACGCCATTGCCTTTGGCGGCCTGATCTTCCTCCCCCCCCCCATTGATCCATGAAACCTTCGGTCATCAGCGCCGATGTGCTGTTTGAAGACCACCGCGAGCGCCTGAAATGGGCTTGGGTGGCAGGATTAGGCGCTTCTGAGCGGCATTTTGACGAAGTGGCTGTGCGCGCCGCCCGCTCAGGTGCCGATTTGGTGGGTTATCTCAATTACATCCATCCTTATCGAGTCCAGGTGCTCGGCGAGCGCGAGGTGGCCTATCTCACGCCCTCCGCGGAGCAAGACCCCGAAGACTGCGCTCGGCGAATTGCTCGCATCGTTACCCTAGAGCCGCCCGTCATCATCATTGGCGATGGGCTGGAAGCTCCGGAGAAGCTGATGCAGCTGTGTGAGCGTGCCCAGATCCCTGCTTTTCAAACACCGGAATCTGCGGCTTTCGTGATTGATGTCCTGCGGGCGTATCTTTCGCGCCACTTTGCAGACCGAACCAATATGCACGGCGTGTTCATGGACATTCTCGGGCTGGGGGTGCTCATCACCGGCGAATCGGGTTTGGGCAAGAGCGAATTGGCGTTGGAATTGATCTCGCGCGGCAATGGTTTGGTGGCCGACGACGCAGTGGATTTGTTTCGCACGAACCAAACCACGATTGAAGGCCGCTGCCCTGATTTACTGCAAAATCTGCTGGAGCTGCGCGGCATTGGCTTGCTTGATATTCGCGCGATTTTTGGCGAAACGGCGGTGCGCCGGCGCATGCGCTTGAAGCTGATCGTGCATTTGGTACGGCGTGCCACGATGGAGCGCGATTACGAGCGCATCCCTTATGAGCCGCTCATGCAAGATGTGCTGGGTATTCCGATCCGCAAGGTGGTGATCCAGGTGGAGGCCGGGCGCAACATGGCGGTGCTAGTGGAGGCTGCCGTGCGCAATACGATCTTGCAATTGCGCGGCATCAATACCTTTGACGAATTTGTCGAACGCCAGCGTCAGGCCATGGGCAAGGCGTTTTGAGAACTCTTTAAGAGATTCGTGTCATTAGCCCTTATACAATATACATAATTTGCTATTAAAATTATAGTGAATTAATATTGATCTCTCAAAAAAAAAGCGCCTCAAGAGGCGCTTTTTCTTTACTGAAATAGCGTTTATTTCTTCAGTGAATCACGAATTTCACGCAACAAAACCACGTCTTCGGGCGTTGCCGCTGGCGCAGCTGCTGGCTCTGCTTTCTTCATGCTGTTCATCAATTTGACCATCTGAAAAATAATGAAAGCCAAAATGATGAAGTTGATTGCGATGGTGATGAAATTGCCATACGCAAGCAGGTTAGCCCCCGCTTTGGTAAGCGATTCATAGCTCTGCGCGCCTTCCACCGCTTTGCTAGGAGGCGACAAGACGATGAACATCTCGGTGAAGCTTAAGTTGCCAAAAATCTTGCCAACGATAGGCATGATGATGTCTTTCACCAACGAATCGACAATCTTGCCGAAAGCGGCACCGATGATGACACCGACTGCCAAATCCATCACATTGCCCTTGACCGCGAAATCTTTAAACTCTTGCATCATTCCCATGTTTTAACTCCTTATGGTTGATTTTTGCCGGGGCGTGCCAGCAGAAAAATTACTACCAAAGAACTACTTTGGAAGTCGCCAAGAGCAGTATGCCGCAAATCTACCCCTGTCAATTTCGTGTCAGACTTGGCTCAGATGCCCCTTTGCGGGCAACAGGATGGCGCGGAAATTTGAAAACGGCCCGTCGCGCTCCGCTACAATTGCGGGTTGTCCCTAAATACCCCCTGAAAATTGAGGAAATCCATGAGTCAAGTGGACCAGTCCAAGCGCACTTGGGTGATTACATCCGCGTGTGCAGGTGCCGTAGGCGCCGGTGCCGTTGCTATCCCGTTTGTCAGCACGTTTTCTCCTTCTGAGAAAGCCAAAGCTGCAGGCGCAGCCGTTGAAGTCGATATCTCCGCCATCAAACCCGGCGAAAAGGCGGTTGTGGAGTGGCGCGGCAAGCCTGTGTGGATCATGCGCCGCACCCCCGAACAAATTGCCTCGCTCGCCAAAACGGAGCCCAACCTGGCCGATCCAAAATCTGAGCGCAAAGCCGCAGAGACCACGCCGATGGTCGAGACGCGTAACCAGCATCGCTCCATCAAGCCAGAAATCTTCGTGGCGGTGGGTATTTGTTCGCATCTGGG
>JANMDE010000539.1:0-2167 GCA_031376105.1 Variovorax sp.
TGGCAATGGTACAAATCCATCTGTACTTTGAGATTCTTTTCTCCAATATCGCGCAGAAGATCGTGCGCGTGATCTTGCCGATTGAGGAAATAACGCGGCATGTCGCGTAAATTTATCGGTTCGATCAAAAGGGTGATGCCTAAGGGTGCGGCCCGTTGAGCGGCCCAGCGCAGATTGGCGACATAAGTCGCTTGCAAGTCCTCGCGCGTGCTGCCCTCTGGCAAGAGGCCTGCCATGACATGCAGGTTCGGGCAGCGCAGTTCAGTAGCGTAATGAAGTGCCAATTGAATACCAGCGCGAAATTCGTCTTCACGCGTCTCTAGGCAAGCCACGCCCCGCTGACCTTGCGCCCAAGCAGCTTCGATGCTGCTTGCATCTGTGCCGCCAGGCGGCGCATTGAAGAGCACTTGCTGCAAACCATGTTGTTCCAGCTGCGCACTGATTTGCTCTGGCGAGAAAGCATATGGAAACAGAAACTCCACCGCTTGAAAGCCATCGTGTGCAGCCGCCTGAAAACGTTGCAAAAACGGCAGTTCGTTATAGAGCATGGAAAGGTTTGCGGCAAATTTTGGCATTTTCAACTGCTATTAAATAATGAGCATACTTTCCTTATTTTATAAGGAAAGTATGCTCAATTTTTCTTTAAATTTTTTTAAACTGTGTTTGTAGACTGACGCTGGCGCACCAGCCAGAGCAAGGCCAATGCCGTGAGCGTCACGGGCACCGTGGAGCCCCAGTTGAGCAGCGTCCAGCCTTGGGTGGTGACGAGCACGCCGGAGGCAAAGGAGGAGAGCGCGAGCACGACGAAGACGCAGAAATTGAGCGCGCCTTGGGCTTTGTCTTTTTCTTCCGGAGTGTAGGCATCTAGCGCGAGTGTGGTCGCACCTGTGAAAAGAAAATTCCAACCGACGCCGAGCAGAAAGAGCGCGATGAGGAATTTGTGCAGTTCTACGCCAGACAGGGCAATGGCGATGCACAGCGCGTTGAGGGCTACGCCGATGGCCATGATGCGAAGCGTGCCGAATCGCTTGATCAAATGCCCGGTGAAAAAACCAGGTGCAAACATGCCAATCACATGCCATTCGAGCACCAGCGCGGCATCCGAGAAAGGCAAGCCGCAGGTTTGCATGGCCAGAGGCGTTGCAGCCATCAGTAGATTCATCACACCATAGCCCAAGGCGCTGCCCAAGGCAGCCACGATGAAGACGGGTTGCTTGATGATCACGCTGAGCGGTCTGCCGCCTTGCGATTTAGCCGCAACTTTGTGCGCTGGAAAATCGATCAGAGCCACCACGATCAAACCCGCGAGCGCTACAAAAGCCAGCGCCAAATAAGCGCCTGCGAACGGTGTGTCCATCAGCGTGCGCGTAGCGGAAGCGATATTGGGCCCGGCGACTGCGCCTATCAAACCACCCGCCAAAACCAGTGAAACCGCTTTTTCTTTGAAGTTACTCAAAGCCAGCTCGGCTGCTGCGAATCGGTAGAGCTGAGCGTTGGCGTTGTAATAGCCGCCGATGACGGTCGCTGCCACGAGCAACCAAAAATTCTTTGCCCAAGCCGCGTAAAAACACAGGAGCGCAGAGAGCAAAGCGACGAAGAGGCCGATCAGAAACGAGCCTTTACGGCCATACGACTTCTGCGTCCAAGCCACCAGTGGCGTCGCCATCGCTCCGCCCACCACATAGCCCATCACCGGCAGCGTAGCCATCCAGCCAAAGGGCGCGAGGGACAAGCCGACCAAGCCGTTGATGGCAATGAAGACCACGTTATTGGTCAGAAAAAGGCCTTGGGCGAAGGCGAGCAACCAGAGGTTTTTATTCATAGTGTGGCTTCTATTGTGCCTATGAGTGGGCGAGAAGAGAAAAAGTCATTTTTGAACGCAGAGGCTGCGAAGGATTCGCAGAGGTTGTAGAAAAGAAAACCTAACTTTTTGAATTTCTTTTCTGCGTCTTCTGCGTGACTTTCGCGGCCTCTGCGTTCAAAAAGGTATTGCATTTGGATGCTGCAGAATCAGTTCAACGTCCACAAAGCCAATGCTGCCAGCGGCGCTGTCTCAGAACGCAAAGTGCGTGAGCCCAGAGAAATAGGCGAGAAACCGGCTTCGATGGCCGCAGCCTCTTCCGCAGGGCTCAAACCGCCTTCAGGCCCAGCCAGGCAGAGCAAAGCG
>JANMDE010000547.1:0-1705 GCA_031376105.1 Variovorax sp.
CACGCTCGTCAAGCGCGATCGCACCGAGATTGAGCGTGATGTGGGTAACTACAGCATCATTGAGCACGATGGCGTGATCTTCGGCTGCGCCGCGCTGTATAGCTACCCCGAGAAAAACACCGCCGAGATGGCTGCACTCACCGTGAGCCCGCAGGTGCAAGGCCAAGGCGATGGCGACAAGCTTTTAAAGCGCGTCGAGCAGCGCGCCAAAGCGCAGGGCTTAGACAGCCTCTTCGTGCTCACCACGCGCACCATGCATTGGTTCATCAAACGCGGTTTTGCGCAGGTCGACCCGGATTGGCTGCCCGAAGCGCGTAAACGCAAATACAACTGGGATCGCAAGAGCCAAGTGCTCGTTAAAAAGCTCAGCTGAGCCACCATTCATTCATTTCACACTTTTTCAAGGATTACAAACATGGCACGCATGGTCAATTGCATCAAACTCGGCACTGAGGCGGAAGGTTTGGATTTCCCCACCTATCCTGGCGAGCTGGGCAAGCGGATTTATGAGAATGTGAGCAAGCAGGCTTGGGCCGATTGGCTCAAACACCAAACCATGCTCGTGAACGAAAACCGCCTGAATCTGGCCGATGCACGCGCCCGCCAATACCTCGCTCGTCAAATGGAGAATCATTTCTTTGGCGGCGGTGCGGATGCAGCGGCAGGCTATGTGCCGCCCACGGCTTAAGCTGCTTCCTTTGATCAGGCTCGATCAAGGCTCAGCTTCCGCTGGGTCTGCGCTTGTCGAAGTCCTAATGAGCCTTTCGGCAAGCTTCAGACTAGCGCTTCACCCCTCATTGCGCGGCATCGATCAGCTTATGTCCCAGCTGCGTGAAGAATGCGGTTTTACAAACGTTTTAGGTCGCTCCCCCTTATATTATCTGCATAGTATGCTATGAAAATCATAGTTATTGGCGCGGGTTTAGCAGGTGCGGCTTGCGCGTATGCGCTGGCAAAACGTGGGGCGCAAGTGCAGGTGTTGCACCAAGGCGCTGCGGCCAGCGAGCTACCTGTGGGCATGCTGGTGCCGCATTTGTCTTGGCAAGACGTTTTGATTTCTCAACTCTCGCGCCTTGGCGTGAGCTGCACGTTCTCGCATGCGCGCGCTCTCTTGCGCGAAGGCGTGGATTGGCAGCCCTGCCCTGTGCGCCAGCGCTTGCTGGATACGCCAGAGCGCAATGCGCGGCTGGTGGAAGCCGCTCGCCATCTACCTGATTGGATGGCGGTGGACCATGATGCGCTGGTTCACCTGCAAGCGGCTTGGATCGCGCCGCAAGCGTTGGTGAGGGCTTGGCTACAGCAGCCGGGCATTGCGGTACAAGTGGCGGCGGCGGCAAATTTGCGTTTTGAATCTGGTTTGCAAGAGTGGCAGGTGCTGGATGCGCAAGGCAGCCAGATGGCGCAGGCGGCGCATGTGATCTTGGCCAACGGTATTGGCGCAGAAGCACTGCTGCGCAGCGCGGGTTTCAAGCTGAATTTGAGCGAAGTGGCTGGGCAAGTGGCCATGGGATTTTGGCCACGCCACGAAGGCAGTGTGGCATTCAATGGCAATGGGCATTTCATGGCCGGTATGCCGGCCGATCTCTGCCCCGGGCTGCGCTCGCCAACCGGCGCTTCGCCAGCGGCAATGTGGCTGAGCGGCTCAAGCTACGAACGCCCGCCTTTCGCGCCGCCTGAAGCCCATAAGCGGGCGGGTCTGCAAACC
>JANMDE010000551.1:0-2020 GCA_031376105.1 Variovorax sp.
CGCGATATTGGAGAAAAGAATCTCAAAGTACAGATGGATTTGTACCATTGCCAAATTGTGGAAGGCGATCTAGCCAGCAAACTCAAGCAATACATCCCCACGGGGCGGATTGGGCATTTGCAGATTGCGGGCGTGCCCAGCAGGCACGAACCTGATATCGGCGAAATTCACTACCCCTATCTTTTTAAGCTGATCGACGAGCTGGGTTACGACGGCTGGATTGGCTGCGAATACCGCCCGCAACGTGGCGCGCTTGCTGGTGCAACGTCGGCTGGCCTAGGCTGGCGAAACGCGGCCTTACAAAACGGTTTCTTTAAAAAGCCATAATATAGATTTTTAGAATTATTGAATTTCAGGGTTTTTGCTAAAAATAAGATTCTTCAAGAAAGTCATCATGACCACGTTTGCCAACCAACTCAAAGCCGAAATCGCTCGCATCGCTAAAAAATCAGGCAAGGCCGAAACAGCCGCCCTCAAAAAATCGTCATCCAACTATCGCTCTGAAATTGCTGAGCTCAAGCGCCGTATCGCCGCGCTCGAATCCGCTATTGGCCGTATCGGGAAACAGGCTGGCAAAGCCGCCAAGGCCGCGCCTGCTGGTGAAGAAAAAGACAAACTGCGCTTTCGCATGGATGGTTTCATCACCATGCGAAAAAAGCTCGGCCTCTCCGCAAATGAGATGGGTCAGTTGCTAGGCGTGAGCGGCCAATCCATCTACAAATGGGAGCAAGGCAAAGCCAAGCCCCGCGCCAGCCAGTTGCCAGCCATTTCTGCGGCTCGCAAAATGGGCAAGAAAGAAGTCATGGCCAAGCTCGCTGGTTCAACACCCGTTGCAGACTAGAAGCTTGTTAAAAATTAAAAAAGCGCGCCTTGGCGCGCTTTTTTGTTTTTCGATAGCTCGGTATTAAGCCGTCAAACCGGCAAACACTTGTTGTACATCATCATTGCCATCAATTGCTGCCAAAAATGCTTCCACTTCTTCGCGCTGATCATTGCTCAAGCTAGCTGCACTGATCGGGTTTTTCGGCAGATAGCCTAGTTTTGCGGAGACCACGGTAAAGCCCTGTGCCGGCAGTGCTCGGCTTACTAAATCCAAATCGGCAGCATCGGTTATGAACAGCGGCAAAGCTTCAGCATCTTCGCTGGTATCTGCCAACTCAACATCTTGCGCTCCAGCTTCGATGGCAGCCAGCTCAGCATCTGCGTTCGGCGTGCTGGCTTGCGCTTCAATCAAGCCCACATGCGAGAAATCCCAAGAGACTGAGCCCGATGTGCCGAGTTGGCCTTTGCGAAACAAGACACGCATCTCGGGCGCTGTGCGGTTCACGTTATCCGTAAGGCATTCCACCATGACCGGCACGCGATGCGGCGCATAGCCTTCGTACATCACGTTCTCAAAATGAACCGCCTCCCCCGTGAGCCCCGCGCCTTTCTTGATGGCACGATCTAAAGTCTCTTTGGGCATCGAGACCTTGCGTGCCTGCTCCACCACGAGCCGTAGCTTCGAGTTGGAAGCCGGATCAGCACCAGCGCGCGCGGCGACCATGATGTCTTTGGCCAAACGACCAAAAAGTTTGCCCCTAGCGTTCGCCGCGAGTTCTTTGCCTTTAGCTTTCCATTGTGCGCCCATGGCGAAATTCCTTGTGAAGCCATGCGAAAGCGAAGCATATCGCAGGCGAGCCTTCACGAGGAAGGCGGATAAATATGGTGGAGCTGGCGGGAATTGAACCCGCGTCCGAAAACCTTTTTCCTGATCGATCTACATGTGTAGCCGTCTGATTTGAGTCTTACCCAATCCGCCGCGCAGTGGCACGCTGCGGACTAGGCCAGTGACCTATTTTCTTGTCCTGCACTAAGTCACCCAGTGCAAGACCATCCGATGTGAATTAGCTTGCAGCCGAGAAGCCTCTGGTTACCCAGATACCCCTTTGCCCATCCCACCGGAGAGATGTTGCAAGCCTCTCAGCGATTAAGCTGCGAGTGCGAAACGTTCGTCGTTTGCAGTTAGGTTTTTTGAATC
>JANMDE010000567.1:0-3400 GCA_031376105.1 Variovorax sp.
TATTATTTTGATAGCAAACTATGCAGGTTTTATAAGGGAGAATCGGCAGAAACACGCATAAACCCTCAACATCCAAGGCAAATGTAAGCGATTCATACTGTCATATGATGTCGACTTTGCGCATATTCGCAATGGCTGAACTTCAAGCGTTTCAAACAAATAATCATGGCAAGAATTGTTGTTTTAGAAGACGATGCGTCTACCCGCCGACTGATCACTGCAGTGCTGAAAAAAGCAGGCCATGAAGTGACCGATGTGGACAATGGCGCGGAAGGCTTGCTTAACGTGCTGGCGGAGCTGCCTGATTTGGTTGTCAGCGATGTGGAGATGCCCAAAATCAACGGCTTTGAATTGCTCAGCGATATGCGCAACACGCCTGAGACAGCGCTCACCCCCGTCATCTTGCTCACCTCACGTACAAGCCCAGAAGACATGCAGCATGCCTTGAGTCAGGGTGCTAATGACTACCTCACCAAACCTTTTGACCCAGGCAAGCTGATGGCTGCCGTCAATCGGCAGCTAGAAATCTTGGCGGGGCAATTAGGCCACGATGCGCAGCGCTTGGGGGCTGGTTTTGAGAAAACTGCACCGGCAGGCTTGACAATGTTGCCTGTAGCCAATGCAGATCGAATCCCCTCGCGCTCTGCTGCGTTGGCAGATATGCCGCCTGCTGAGGCCATGGCGCTCGACCCCCAATTTAAGCAATCGCTCAGTGAAAAGGCTGCTCAGTTGCCCAGGCAACAGGTGGGCTCAGCTTGGGCGGTGAGTGTGCAAGTGCACAACGCGCAAGCATTGCGCGATGCCATGCCATTGAAAACTTGGCGTGCCTTGCTGCGCCAATTGTTTCTTCCGATCAGCAAAGAAACTGCGCTGCGCAGCGCCGATTATGTGGACTTGGACGAGGCGCGCCTGACGCTGTATTTCTTAGATCAAGCCAAAGATGGCGCGTTGGGTTTTGTGCGCGCAGCGCAAGCGGTGCAAGCCATGCTGCGCTCAGGTGTCAAAAGCAAAGCTTGGATGGCGGCGGAGTTTCCCGAGATCAAGTTGCCGCAGCTGCGCGTGCTCACAAGCCTGCATTTTGGGCCGATTGATGTCGTTCGCATGCCGCTGGATTATGGCGGCGAGCGCGATGCCGTGGTCGGCCCCACAGCAGACTTTATTCAACGTGTGCGAGAGGGCGAGCCGCGCGTGCTTTGGCGTGTCTTGGGCACCGATGTGGCGGTGACTGCGTCGCCCAGCACCTATCGCTTAGGCGCGCAAACGGAGATCAGCGCGGGCAGCCAAGAGTTGAAGGCGCATGCGCTGCAAGGCATGAACCCAGCATGGGCGCAGGGCGAACCGCTAGACGATGCTGCTTGGATTTGAATTGAAAGCTGCTGCGTGGGCTGTTGTCCTGCGCTGTCACTATGCGTTACTCGAAGCGAATTAAGCGCCCTGGGCGAGCTGTGGTGATTTGGCCATTCTTTTGCACACATTGCCCAGCCACCCAAGTGCCTATATAGCCGCTCACGCTTTGCAAAAGGCGTTTGCCGCCAGCGGGCAGGTCGCGCACGATGTGAGGTTTGTGCAGTTGCAAAAAGGCTGGATCAATCAAGTTGAAATCTGCTCGCAATCCTGCGCGGATGAAGCCGCGATCTTTCAAGCCGAGATAGGCGGCATTCCTGCCTGAGAGCATGTTCACAGCCTGCGGCAAACGCAGGTGCGCATCGCTTGAGCCTTTGCCCGCCCAATGCGTGAGCATGAAGCTGGAGAATGAGGCATCGCAAATCGTGCCGACGTGTGCGCCTGCGTCACTCAAGCCCATGAGCGCACGCGGGTGCTGGAGCATTTTGCTGACCACATCGAGATTGCCTTCGTTGTAATTAAAGATGGGAAAGTAAAGCAGACTTTTGCCATCGCCTTGCGCTAGAAAATCATAAATCGCTAAAAGCGGCGCGATGCCTTGCATCTTGGCGCGAAGCAGCATGGAATCTTGTAAGGTGGGCACGTAATTGGGCGAATCGGTGAGGGGGAACATACGAGCAGAGATCATGTCGATTCGCGCGAGCAGCATGTCCACCAAGGGCGGCACGCTGGAGCCATCGCCTGCGAGGCGTTCGGATTTCTCTTGGAGTAAACGTTCTCTTCGCGCAGGTTCTCTGAGCGCGGCGGCTTGGCTTTGTAGCGGCAGATGAGCAATTTCTTTGTAAAGCGGAAAACCCATGAGTGGGTGAAACGTGGTCTCTAGCCCGGTGATCACACCAATGCCACGCGCTGCGGTTTGCAAATACATTGGCAGCCCCTCGTTCACGCAATCTTGCACGGCTTGAGCGAGCCATTGCCATTGAATGCCGCCGGGATCGCGCTGCAGCCAAGTCATGGAAAGCGGCCGGCCACTGCTTTGCGCCATTTGCTTGACGATCTCAAACTCTTGGGTAAACCGCGCCTTCGTGGCTTCGTCTTCATAACTCGCGCCGGGCGCAGCGCGCAGCACATCAAAATCATTCACGAGCTGCACCACGCCATGCTGCAAGCCTTGGAAGGCTTTGGCAAGCGTATTCAGCTCTAGCGAAGTGGCTTCAGAAGCGGGCGTGAACTGGCCACGTGAGGTGCGGTGGTTGTCGCTGCGGCCGGTGGAAAAGCCTGCTGCGCCTGCTTGCAAGGCGGCTCTGAGAGCAGATTGCATGGCTGCACAATCTTCGGGCGTTGCGGCCTCTTGCGCGAGTGCGCGTTCGCCCATGATGCTCATGCGCAGCGGATCATGCGGTACGAGGCAGGCGAAATCCAGCGTGTGGGGCATGGCATCGAGTGCAGCCATGTAGCTCGGAAAATCTGTCCAGTTGAATTTCACACCTTCTGCGAGCGCTGCGCCTGGAATATCTTCCACGCCTTCCATAAGTTGGATGAGACGCTGCTGCTGTTCATGCGTATTTTGCGAGAGTGGTGCGAAGCCCACGCCGCAGTTGCCCAGCAGCACGGTGGTAGCGCCGTGTTGGATGCTGGGAGAGAAGGTTTCATCCCAGCTGGCTTGGCCGTCGTAGTGGGTATGGATGTCGATAAAGCCGGGTGTGAGCCAAGCGCCGTTGGCTTGTATCGTTTCTTTAGCGGCTTCGTTGAGATTGCCGATTTCTGCGATCTTGCCGTCTTGTATGGCCACGTCTGCGCTGAATGCGGGTGCGCCGCTGCCGTCGATGACGGTGGCGTTTTTGATGAGGAGATCTCGCATGGCTTCATTCCTTTTTAACTACTGATTTGATAGCAAACTATATAGAATATATAACGAGTAGTGGGCTATTTTTTTAAAAAATTAGTGCTTGAGGGATGTGGTTTGGATTAGGGCGGCCGCGAGTGAGGCACGGCGCTTGGGGCATCCCACTTCGCTCGTGTCCTCCTGCGGGCTTCGCCCGTATTCCCCCTTTAC
>JANMDE010000575.1:0-5082 GCA_031376105.1 Variovorax sp.
CGATGCTACCTACCCGCCAACTCTGCGGAACCACATCAACGTTGGCCTACTTGGTATTGCTGCGCGCAGAGATTGCCCGTTTCACCCGCATGGGTTGCCCCACACGACTCGTCTCTGTTGCTCTGATCCTCAGCTTATGCCTTGCGGTTTTCACTGGAGAGCCGTTAGCTCCTGCGCTGTCCTGTGCAGTCCGGACGTTCCTCCAGTGCTTGGTTTCCCAAATTGCACCAGCGACGGCCTAACAGGCTTCACGCTTTAGATTTTACGCTTTAGCTAGGAACCATCCCGACATGAGCTGTCTGCGGCTGATGTCAGTTGGATGTCGGAAGATGTCGATTCGTAGAGGGCGGCTGCGAGTTTGAGGCACTGCGATTGCCTTCAGACGCGATTACGCCACATCAGTCAATCGCAGTGCCTCAAACTCGCGGCCTTGGCTATAGCGAAAATCTCACTCGCCCACATTAACTATCGCGAGCAGTGTTTGCGCTGCGCGATTGGAACTACGCACGCTACTCGCCGCCTTCGATGCTCGCCTGCGCGCGGGCTGTCTGACTTGGCGAGGTAAAGGGGGAATGCGGGCGTAGCCCGCAGGAGGACACGAGCAAAGTGGGACAGCCCGCGCGCAGGCGGACAGCGAAGGCCAAAGCGCACCAACAACACAAATCTCCAAGAAAATAGCCAAATTCCCCTTATAAATACTACATAGCATGCTATAAATTACGTAGCATTAACAAACCACCGCATTCATCCCAATCGCCACCAAAGCCGCAATCACCTGAGCCACATGCTCATGCCCGCGCGCTTGAATCACGAGCTCAATGTCCACATTCTGCGCGGCTTGCAAGGTAAACGCCCGTTGATGCTGCACCTCATTCACATTCGCACCAGCCAGTGCAATGGCCGCCGTGATGCGCGCCAGAGAGCCTGGCACATCCCGCGCGCCGACACGAATGCGCGCCAACCGCCCACTTTTCACCATGCCGCGCTCAATGATCGAAGCCAGAAGCAACGGATCCACATTGCCGCCGCAGAGCACCAATCCCACGCGCTTGCCGACAAACCGCCCTTTGTGTTTGATCAGCGCCGCCAGCCCCGCAGCGCCCGCGCCTTCGACCAGCGTCTTTTCAATTTCCAGCAGCAAGACAATTGCGTGCTCAATCTCGCCCTCATCCACCAAGACAATGTCTTTCACGAAACGCGCGATCAGCTCCCGCGCAATCACGCCCGGCGTGGGCACGGCGATGCCCTCGGCAATCGTGCTCGGGCCCATGGGTAGACTGGTACCCTTAATCGCGTTGTACATGGCTGGGAAGCGCTCGGTCTGAACGCCAATGATCTCTATGCTCGGCCGCAAAGTTTTCGCCGCCAGCGCCATGCCACCCATCAACCCGCCACCGCCAATCGCCACGATCAAGATGTCTAGATCCGGCACAGTTTCCAGCATTTCCAACGCGACCGTGCCCTGCCCGGCCACAATCAATTCATCGTCATATGGATGCACTAAAGTGAGCGATTGCTCCGTGGCGATTTGAAGCGCATGGCTGCGCGCTTCATCCAGCGTGTCACCATGCAAGATCACTTCTGCGCCGAGGCGGCGTGTGTTGTCGATCTTCACACCGGGTGTGAACTGCGGCATCACGATCACGGCGCGCAGCCCGAGGCGTTTGGCATGCTGAGCCACACCTTGGGCATGGTTGCCCGCGCTCATCGCCACCACGCCTTTTGTATCCGGCGGCAATTGCGAGAGTTTGTTGCAAGCGCCTCGCTCTTTGAAGCTGGAGGTGAATTGCAGATTCTCAAATTTGAGGAAAACCTGCGCCCCGGTGATTTGCGAGAGCGTTTTGCTCTCCACGCAGGGTGTGTTGAGCACGTGGGGCTGGATCCGGTGAGCGGCAGATTGGACGTCGGCAAAAGTAATCATCTTGCTATTTTGTCCTGACTCGGGTGCATGGTTTGACTAATGTGTGGTGAATTTCACACATGGGTCACCCAAGGATTTTCAATCCCTGTCTTCCCAAAGTTTAAGAACTGCGTTATGGTTTGCAGTAGGGACATCCTTCCCCCTGCACATAAGAGGCTCTTCGATGACCAAACGTGTTGCATCTGTCTTGCCCGCTCTGGCGGATGGCTTACTGGCTTCGCCTGGGCTAAAAAGCGCCCCGGTGCTGGAGATGATGTGTTCGCAGTTCGTGCTCACGCTCGCTGCCAAGCAAGGCGCGAAATTCAATGTGCGCCGCGATTTAAACAGCCTGCTCTCGCTCACTGGGCGGCATATGGTCTGGCCCGTGCATGTGATTGAGCGATTACGCGAATTCCTCACGCGCCGCTGCACGGGTAATGAATTTTGGAAGGGCCATGAGGCTTTGTCTCATGTCGAGTTCATTGAACGCCATGGCACTTGGCGCGGCCCCTATGAAGAAGGCACTGTATTTTTCTATCTTGATGAATACGCCAAAGACTCCCCGAAAGATTTGCTCTCTATGCTGTCCGTCACCAGCGACTGGCTCAACCATGCTTTGAAGAAGCACAGCACACTGGTCGAAAAAAATATCGACGCGCTCGCTGGCCTGCTGCAGCTCAACCGCGCCGAGCGCGCGCTGCTGCTTTATGGCACGCTGGCTCGGTATCAGCGCGATCTGCGCAGTCTGCTGGTGGAATTCAAAGTGAGCAATGCGCCTGAAGCCTATGCGGCGATTGCCGATGTCGCGGGTGTGAAGGCGGGCGATGTGGCCGAGGCTTTGCGCGCTGGCTCGCGCTTAGAGCGCATCGGCCTAGTGGAAAACCTAATTTCTGAACACAACATCACCGATCTGGCCGATTTGATGAAGGTGAGCGAAAAGCTGCCCCCGGTCTTGATGCGCGAATACCGCGATCAATCTGAGCTGATGGCAGTGTTCACCCGGCCTGCTGTGAAAAGCGAACTCAATGCCTCTGATTTTCATTTCGTCGAAGACGATACCAAAGTGCTTGTGAATTTGCTGCGCAATGCGATGGAGCGCAAAGAGCCCGGTGTCAACGTGTTGCTTTATGGTCCGCCCGGCACAGGTAAGACAGAGTTAGCCAAGGTGGTGGCTCTAGAAGCGGGGCTGGAGTTGTTTGAGGTGGAATATGCAGACCGCGATGGCAATTCTTTGAGTGGTCGGGATCGTTATCGTTCGCTGCAAATCGCGCAGGTCTTCTTGAAAGGCGCCAATCAGGCTGCTTTGCTGTTTGACGAGGTAGAAGATGTGTTTCCGCCGATCAGCATGGACGCGGCGCAGCTCATGGCGCGGCAGGAGCAGGTCGCAGCGCCTGCGGCCAGCAACAGTGTGAACGGCAAGGCCTGGGTGAATCAAATCCTGGAGCAAAATGCCGTGCCCACGATTTGGGTGACCAACCGAATTGAGCAGATTGACCCCGCCTTTCGCCGCCGCTTTGCCTATCACCTAGAGCTGAAAAGCCCGCCCCCCGGCGCGCGCGAGCAGCTGGTGCGCAAGACGCTCGCGGGCGTGGCGGTGTCTGATGCCTTTGTGGCCAAACTCACCGAGCGCAAAGGTCTGACGCCCGCGCAGATTCGCACCGCCGTGCGCTTTGCTGCTCTTGCTAAAACCAGCGACGAGGTCGAGTTGTTTGAAGGTCTGATCGAGCGCCAGCTCAAGCATGCCGATGCCGCCTTGGGCAACGCCATGGCAGATGTGAAAGGCCGTAGGCAAGTCACCACCTATGATTTACAAATGCTCAACGTGGAGACGCGCTTTGAAGTGCCGCGCATTGTGGAAGCCTTGAAAGCGCGCGGACATGGCACGCTGTGCTTTTATGGTGCGCCCGGCACAGGGAAAACAGCATTGGGCGAGCACATCAGCAAAGCGCTAGGCAAACCCCTCATCGTCAAACGCGCTAGCGATTTGATGAGTAAATTCGTGGGCGAAACCGAGCAAAATATGGCAAAAATGTTCGCTGAAGCCGACGCTGAAAAAGCCGTGCTCTTGCTTGATGAGGCAGACAGCTTTTTGCAAGATCGGCGCGGTGCGCAGCGCACCTATGAAGTCACGGAAGTCAATGAAATGCTCCAACAAATGGAATATTTCCAAGGCATCTTCATCTGCACCACCAACCTGCTGGATCGCATTGATCAAGCCGCGCTAAGGCGTTTTACGTTCAAAATCAAATTCAAACCGCTCAACGCCGCGCAACGCGAGCTGATGTATATCACCGAAGCCCTCTTAGGTGACGCATCGCGCATGAGCGAGCCACTGCATACGCGCCTAGCAAAATTAGAGCAGCTCTGCCCCGGCGATTTCGCCGCCGTCAAACGTCAATGCGATATCTTGGCCACAGAATTCACCCCGGAAGAATTCCTGGAGCAGCTCGAAGCAGAGCACAAGATCAAGCCTGAAGTGCGCGAGGCGCGGGGCATGGGTTTTGTGCAGTGAAGCGATCACACTTTAATTTGCGAGAGATTTAAGCACTTCTCCCTTATATTATCTACATAGTATGCTATTTATTTAGTAGCATACTAACGCGCTGGATATACATGCATGGCTTATCATTCAGCCATGCAACGTCTCACCCCCACCCAACTCTGGCTGCTGATCGGCCTCACGCTCGCTTGGGGCATCAATTGGCCGATCATGAAGCTGGGAGTTGGCAGCGGCTATCCACCGCTCAGCTTTCGCGCTTTGTCGATGTGGATTGGTATACCCGTGCTCGCCATCGGTTTGAGGGTGCTCAAAGTGCCCTTCACCATCCCGCGCGGCGATGCTGAAAACCCATTGAAGCACTGGCGCGAATTGCTCTTGCTCGCGGTATTCAACATGTTCTTCTGGCATGGCTGCATCATCCTGGCTGTCACCTTGCTGTCTAGCGGACGCGCAGCAATTTTGGGCTATACGATGCCGATTTTTAGCGCAATCATTGGTGCATGGGTTTTTGCAGACAAGCTGTCTGCACGCGGCTGGCTGGGCGTGGGTAGCGCCGCTTTGGGTGTGGCGCTCTTGCTAACACACGAATTCGGCAAACTCGCCGGTGCGCCCATGGGTGTCTTGCTGGCACTCGTCGCCGCCAGCACCTGGGCACTGGGCACACAGTTGCTGCGCCGCACAA
>JANMDE010000576.1:0-2821 GCA_031376105.1 Variovorax sp.
GTTAAAAACCTTGTCGTCGAATTCCCTAGCCGCCGTGGCACGCTACGGGCGCTGGATGATATTTCTTTCGACATCGCCCCCGGTGAAATTCTCGGGGTGGTGGGTGAATCGGGTGCTGGTAAATCGCTCACCGGCGCATCTATCATCGGTTTGCTCGAGCCGCCGGGCCGTATTGCCAGCGGGCAGATTTTGCTAGAAGGCCAGCGCATTGACAACTTGAATCACGATGAAATGCGGCATATTCGTGGCCGCAAAATCGGTGCGATCTTTCAAGACCCACTCACGTCGCTCAACCCTTTGTATTCCGTGGGTAGGCAACTGATGGAAACCATCCAAGCGCATTTGCCTGTGAACCAGGCGGAAGCCCGCCGCCGCGCGATTGATTTGCTCAAATCTACCGGTATCCCAGCCGCTGAAGAGCGCATCGAGCATTATCCGCATCAGTTCTCTGGCGGCATGCGCCAGCGCGTGGTGATTGCGTTGGCTTTGGCCGCCGAGCCTAAGCTGATCGTGGCCGATGAGCCCACCACGGCACTGGATGTGTCGATCCAAGCGCAGATCATCAGTTTGCTGAAAAACCTTTGCAAAGAGCGCGGTGCTGCCGTGATGCTGATCACCCACGACATGGGCGTGATCGCGGAGACCTGTGACCGCGTGGCCGTGCTCTATGCGGGCCGCGTGGCAGAGATTGGCCCGGTGCATGAGGTGATCAACCATCCCGCGCATCCCTACACCGCTGGCCTGATGGCCGCGATTCCTGACATGAGCGTAGATCGTGAACATTTGGCGCAGATTGATGGGGCGATGCCGCGCTTGAACGCCATCCCCCAGGGTTGCGCCTTCAATCCGCGATGCACCAAGACGATTGACCGCTGCAAAGTGGATCGCCCGGATCTGATCCAAGCAGGAGCAACGCGCGCCGCTTGCTGGTTGCATGCTGAGAAAAATGACAAGGTGGCAGCATGAGCCAAGACACGAGCCCGAGCATGAAGAAACAAGTCTTAGTCAAGGTCGACGATCTGGCGATGAGCTTTGATGTCTCGCCGCCCTGGCTTAACCGTGTGGTCGAACGTAAACCGAAAATCTTCCTCAAAGCCGTCGATGGCGTGAGCTTTGAGATTGAGCGGGGCAAAACGCTGGCCTTGGTGGGTGAATCGGGCTGCGGCAAAAGCACGGTGGCGCGCCTGATGGTGGGCCTGTACACGCCTTCTCGCGGCAATTTTCAGTTTGATGGCATGGATGCCAACGAGACGTACAAAGGCACGGGCAGCCGCAAACTGCGTGAGCGCATCCAGATGATCTTCCAGGACCCGTATGCCAGCCTGAACCCGCGCTGGACGGTGGGCGATATCGTGGGCGAGCCTTTGAAGGAACACAAGATCATTGAAGATGAGGCAAAGCTGGCCGAGCGCGTGGGCGAATTGCTGAAATCCGTCGGCTTGAGTCCGCTGGATATGGTGAAGTATCCGCATCAGTTCTCTGGTGGCCAACGCCAGCGTATTTCGATTGCGCGAGCCCTAGCCACGCAGCCTGAATTCTTGGTGTGCGATGAGCCAACAAGTGCTTTGGACGTGAGCGTGCAAGCACAGGTGCTCAACATCATGAAAGACCTGCAAAAGAAGCAGGGGCTGACCTATTTGTTCATCAGCCACAACCTCGCGGTGGTGCGCCATGTGAGCGATCAGGTGGGCGTGATGTATTTGGGGCGGTTGGTCGAGCTGGCGGATAAGGCCGATTTGTTTGCCAACCCCAAGCATCCTTACACACGTATGTTGCTGGATGCGATTCCGAAAATGCATGACACCGGCAAGGCGCGCACGCCGGTGCAAGGTGAAGTGCCGAATCCTTTGAATCCTCCAAGCGGCTGCGCCTTCCATCCACGCTGCCCGCATGTGAATGATCGCTGCAAATCGGAGCGGCCGAATCTGATCAAGCTTAAGGGCATCAGCATTGCTTGTCATGCGGTGGAAGAAAATCGGATCTGATTTGCCGTACTGTTTTTGAAGCATTTCGGGTCGTTAGGCGGCGTATTTATTGGGCGGAGTGCTATTTAATATGTAGTAGTCTTGAGCTTGCTTTTTGGATAGACCGGCTGCGAGTGTGAGGCATTCCGCCCGCCTTCATGGCGGAGTACCACAAATCAGTCGGGCGAAATGCCTCACACTCGTGGCCTCTCGGCAACTCTCGCGACCTTTATTCGCCCACTGCAACCACTTCAAAGACTACACCGAGCGGAGATTGGAACTTTCCTCGCTACTCCTTGGCCTGTGGGAGCCGTATTCGGGCGGGCGATTTGTTGAGCGCAGTCGCGTGAAGCGCGTAGCGTTTCACTTTCGTCATTTCAAGCGACGGGTGTCGCCACTTTAGACAAGCGAGACCATGAGCCCGCCAGAATACGGCTCCTACAGGCCATAGAGCGCTAAAAACCACATGAAAATGGCATGTAGCCCTCGCAGAATTAACGCGCAATGCTATTAAATAAGTAGTGTGAAATGCAGCTCATTTCCCGCTAACATGCTAAGCATGAGCATTCTGAATTTCACCCCCGCCGTCGGTGACACGGCCTTCACTGCCCAGCAATGCGAGTTTCTCAGCACCGCGCAAAAGCTGGGCCAAGAATTGTTCGCCCCCCGCGCGCCACACTGGGACGATACGGCTACTTTCCCACTTGCTAACTACGACGACTTGCGAACAGCAGGCATCTTGCGCATGTGTGTGCCTGCTACCCACGGCGGCGGCGGTGCGGATTACGCCACCTACATGATGACCGCTGCCGAAATTGGCCGCTACTGCGGCGCAACCGCGCTCACGCTCAACATGC
>JANMDE010000580.1:0-4404 GCA_031376105.1 Variovorax sp.
CTTTCCAGCCAAATCGCTCACTTGCCCAAATAGAATATGAAAAGCTTGCTCACTGTTTAATAGCAAATCAGAATCACGCAAAGCCAGCACGGGGATGCTGCCAGCAGGCGCTTGCAGCGCCTCTGCGGCATGGGAAATAGCGACAACTTGGCCGCCACCGATCACATCCGCAGCGCGCTGCATCAAGCTTGCGTTGCCCAACACAAAGCAGCCTGAGAGCAAATCAGGCGCATCACGAAACGCTTTCGCCACAATTTCAGGGCCGATGCCTGCCGGGTCACCTGGGGTGATGGCGATGGGGAGGAGTGCTGTCATACCGGCATTTCATCACACTTGAGAGCAGGCCAGTGAGCCGGCCGACACTTGGCAAATCGCCTGCGTCTGGCCACAATAGCCATGTGTTTAAGCTAAATAAGGAAGACTTTCATGCGTACCTTCAAGAAACTCATTTTTGCCGGAGGCCTTGGCTTGGCTGTCGTGGCTGCCCAAGCGCAAACCACCCAGGCTGGCCTGTGGGAGATCAGCAGCAAGATGGAGTTGAGCGGCAATTCTGAGATGGCCAAGCAAGTGGCTGAAGCGCAAAAGCAAATGGCTGCTATGCCCCCTGCGCAGCGCAAAATGATGGAAGACATGATGGCCAAGCAAGGCATGAACATGAGCATGAAGGGCGATGGCAGCACGGTGATGAAGGTGTGCATCTCACCCGAGATGGCCAACCGTCCGCCCGTGGAGCAGCAAAAAGATTGCAGCTATAGCTTCCCCGCCCGTAGCGGCAACACCCAGCGCTTCAGCTTCCAATGCACCAAGCCTGTGAGCAACGGAGAAGGCGAGATCAATTTCAAAGGTGCCAACGATTACACAGGCACGTTGAAAATCACCACCACCGACCAAGGCAAGAAAGAAACCATCAGCATGAGCACCACAGGCAAATTTCTCGGCAGCAATTGCGGCGCGATCAAGCCTTTGCCCCCGGGCAAAGGCTGAGCCAGAAGCCTGTCTCCAATCCCAGTGCTTGAAACGCAGGCTGGGGAACCTATCTATGGTGCTGAGCTCTGGCTTGTACTCCCTCAAAAGCCCTCGCAAAGCACCCCATGACAAAGCATATCGGCTCGCGCAAAAATTCTCTCGCTCCCCAAACCCTGCGCTGGCTGGCCTTGGCTGCCGCTGCCAGCGCGGCGTTTGCGTCCATCGGTTGCGCCAACAGTGCTGCGCAATCGCTACCGACAGCTCAGCAATTCGGTAGCGCTGAGCGCCAAACCACCCGTGCAGAGGCGCTGGCAGCCGCAGTAGGCATGCCAGCAGCCAACACGCATGAGGTGCGCGATCTGGCTTGGACGGATGCTGCCCGCCAACGCGAGGTGTTGGCGCGTTTGTATCTGCCCATCGCTGATGCAGGCAAATCGCAAGCTGCGCCGCTGGTCGTGTTCTCGCATGGCATCGGTGGTTCGCGTGAGGGCTATAGTTACATTGGCAAATACCTCGCTGCCAATGGCATTGCCGCGTTGCATGTGCAGCATGCGGGCAGTGACCGCAGCTTGTGGTTTGGTAACCCACTGCAAATGGTGGGTCGTCTACAAGAAGCCGCCAAGGAAGGCGAGGCCATTGACCGCACGAAAGACGTGCGCTTTGCGCTAGACCGGGTGTTGTCAGATGCTGCCATTCGACCCAAGCTGGATGCTCAGCGCATTGCCGCTGCCGGTCATTCGTATGGCGCAAACACCACTTTGCTGCTCTCGGGTGCGCGCGTGCAGCGCAAAGGCAGCTTGCTTGATTTGGCTGACCCGCGCATCAAAGCGGCTGTCATCATCAGTGCACCACCGTTTTATGGCGAAGGCGATCCGACGCAGATTCTGCAAAGCATTCGCGTGCCCAGTTTGCACATCACAGCCACCGGCGATGAGATCAAAATACCTGGCTATTATTCGTCAGCACAAGATCGCGTGGCTGTTTATGAAGCCACCGCGCCCAGTCAAGACAAATTACTGGCCGTGTTCAAAGAAGGAAGCCACAGCATGTTCACCGACCGCTTGGGTACGGGCGGTGAGGCGCTCAATCCGCAAGTCAAGCAAGCCACCCGCGAATTGATGCTGGCATTTCTTCAAAACGTTTTCTCAGGTGAAACCCAAAACCTGAGTGCATGGCGTGAGCGCCACAGGGCCTTGGTGGCACGCTACGAGGGAAAAATAAAGTAAACAAGCTAATAGCCCCTATATTATCAAAATAGTTTGCTATTTAATCAATAGCAAACCAATGCTGCCGCGACGCACTTTCCTCCCCAACCTTCTGATCGCAAATAAGTCCTTTGTATCGCTGCAACGCGTTAAAACGCCGCAACGCGGTAAAATGACACATCTTCACAATAACGCGTGCCAACACGCCAATCTGTATGGAATTTCTCGACAACACCGTGGCACAAGCCTTGATCCAGTGGATGGCCCATGGACTCAGCGAGGCTGCTTGGTGGGAAATCGTGCTTTACACGCTTTTCACCACACACATCACGATTGCAGGTGTCACCATTTATTTGCACCGTGCCATGTCGCATCGTGCGCTTGATCTGCATCCTAGCGTTTCGCATTTTTTCCGCTTCTGGCTCTGGATCGGCACTGGCATGAAAACGGCCGATTTCGTCTCGGTTCACCGCAAACACCATGCCAAATGCGAAACCGAAGAAGATCCTCATAGCCCACAAACCCGTGGCCTGAAAGCCTTGCTGCTCACGGGCACCGAGCTGTATCAAGCCGAAGCCGCCAACCCTGAAACCCATCTCAAATACAGCCATGGCTGCCCGAAAGATTGGGTTGAAAACAACGTCTATTCCCGCTACACGTGGCAAGGCGTGGGCCTGATGATGGTGCTCAATCTGGCTTTGTTTGGCATGCTGGGATTGACGGTTTGGGCGATTCAAATGCTCTGGATTCCGGTGCTCGCTACTGGCGTGATCAATGGCATTGGGCATTTCTGGGGCTACCGCAATTTTGAATCACCCGATGCCGCCACCAACGTCAGCCCTTGGGGCATTTTGATTGGCGGCGAAGAGTTGCACAACAACCACCATACTTATGCCACCAGCGCAAAATTTTCCGTCAAGCCCTATGAGTTTGATATTGGTTGGTTTTATATCAGCATCATGCAAAAGCTGGGTTTGGCCACCGTGAAAAAAGTGCCACCTAAGCTGGCTTTAGGCGATATTCGCCCCGTGGCCGATGAGAAAACCTTAGAGGCTCTGATAGCTCACCGCTACGAGCTGATGGCCGCTTACGCACGCGACATGCGCGCTGCTTGCAAGTTTGAAATTGAAGCATTGAAGGCCAGAAATGCAGATGTCTCCTTGCTACAAACGGCTAAGCGCTGGCTGCACCGTGATGACGAGAAAGTGCCTGCGTCTGCTGTAGCTGATCTCAAACAAGCTCGCCAGCAGTACCCCGTGCTCGGCAAAATGGCCGAGATGCGCGATGAGTTGCGCCAGCTCTGGAGCAACACGCATCTCTCGCGTGAGCAGCTCGCCGTCAATCTGGCGGCTTGGTGCAAGCGTGCAGAGGAAAGCGGCATTGCAGCCCTGCATGAAATGTCGATGCGCTTACGCGCCGCACGCGCTTAACTTCTTTTATACAAAATGGGCTTTTAGCCCTTATAAAATCAGCACAGGATGCTACTAAATCAGTAGCATCCTATTTTTTTATGAGGCTTGCTGTTTTGCGTTGACAAAACGCTGCTCAAACCAGTTTTTCGCGCAGCATCTGATCTTGCGCTGTCTCGCGTTCGCGCATCAGAAAGGCCTGATGGCCATCCACCAGCACTTCAGGTGCCCGGCCACGGGTGTTGTAGTTGCTGGCCATGCTCATGCAGTAAGCGCCCGCTGACAAGACCGCCAACAGATCGCCGCTGCGCACATTCAGGGCACGGTCATGCCCAATCCAGTCGCCACTCTCACACACCGGGCCGACTACCTCGTAAATCATGGCGATACCCTTTTCATCACTGACTCTGGGCTGCACCGGCACGATGCCGTGAAACGCTTGATACATGGCAGGGCGCGGCAGATCGTTCATTGCAGCATCCACAATGCAGAAATTCTTCTGCTCACCGGGCTTGAGATACAGCACTTCCGTGATGCATACGCCCGCATTGCCCACGAGCGAGCGGCCCGGCTCGATCATCAAATGCCGCTGGCCATAGCCGCGCGCATCCAGCTTAGCAAGCAGCTGCGCCCAAAGATCGTCTGCTGCCGGCGGCTGGGCCTCTTCGTAATGAATACCGAGGCCGCCGCCAAAATCAATGTGCGCTATGGGCACACCAGCTGCCTCAATCGCGGCCACCAAATCCAAAATGCGATCCATCGCATCTAAATAGGGAGCAACGGTGGTGATTTGTGAGCCGATGTGGCAGTCAATGCCCACCACG
>JANMDE010000581.1:0-6403 GCA_031376105.1 Variovorax sp.
GGTGGTGGCTTTCGTGGTGGCCGCAGTCGTGACGCCGCCCGATGTGATCAGCCAGCTTGCCTTAGCCATTCCGATGTGTATCTTGTATGAGGTGGGCTTGTTTGCCTCCAAGTTTTACATCAAATTCTCCAAAAAGCCCCCCGAGGCTGGGGACGAGGCTGAGGCCGCCAACAAGCCCACTTGAAGAGTTTTTGTGATGCTTTTAGCCTACATGCCCTTATATTATATGGATAGTATGCTATGAAATTAGTAGCTACCCTTTGCTGCTTCTGAGCGCAGATTGCTATACCAAAAGTCAAAACTGATGATGCTGACTACGCATATTCACGCACTAGGGTAATCCCTTTTATCGACCTACAATCGATCCTCACTTACAAAAAGACGGCGCAGCGACAAGTTGTACCGAGACACGCCATGCCTTCCATGAACGACAACTCAACCGCCATGAGCGATGACAAGCGCCAGCAAGCCCGCGACGAATTGCGCCGCGCTGCGCTCGAATACCATGAGTTCCCCACGCCCGGCAAGATCGCCATAGCTGCCACGAAGACGTTGTCGAATCAACGCGATCTGGCGCTGGCCTATAGCCCCGGCGTGGCCGCGCCTTGCGAAGAGATCGTCAAAGACCCCAACAACGCTTTCAAATACACTGCTCGCGGCAATTTGGTCGCCGTGATCACCAATGGCACCGCCGTGCTCGGCTTGGGCGACATCGGCCCGCTGGCCGCCAAGCCAGTGATGGAAGGCAAAGCCGTGCTGTTCAAGAAGTTCGCCGGGATTGATGTGTTTGACATCGAGATCAACGAAAAACACGACCTGGACAAACTGGTCGACATCATTGCTTCGCTTGAGCCCACCTTTGGCGGCATCAACCTCGAAGACATCAAAGCACCGGATTGCTTCTACGTGGAGCGCAAGCTGCGCGAGCGCATGAAGATTCCTGTGTTTCATGACGATCAACATGGCACGGCGATTGTGGTGGGCGCGGCGATTTTGAATGGCTTGAAGGTGGTGGGCAAAGATCCGAAGAAGATCAAGCTCGTCACCTCTGGCGCGGGCGCGGCAGCGCTGGCCTGCCTTGGCCTGCTCGTCAAACTTGGCATTCCTCGGGAAAACATTTGGGTGACGGATTTAGCGGGCGTGGTTTATGAAGGCCGTACCGAGCTGATGGACGAAGACAAGATTCAGTTTGTGCAAAAAACCTCCGCACGCACGCTGGCTGAGGTGATGGTTGGCGCAGATGTGTTTCTCGGCCTGTCTGCGGGTGGCGTGCTCAAGCCCGCCATGGTGAAAAGCATGGCAGCGAAGCCGCTCATCTTGGCGCTGGCCAACCCGAATCCTGAAATCTTGCCAGAGGAAGTCCATGCTGTGCGCGACGATGCCATCATGGCCACCGGGCGCACGGATTACCCGAATCAGGTGAACAACGTCTTGTGTTTTCCGTACATCTTTCGGGGAGCGCTGGATGCAGGCGCTTCGACCATTACGGTGGAAATGGAAATTGCCGCGGTGCACGCCATTGCGGAACTTGCGCAGGCCGAGCAGAGCGAGGTGGTGGCGGCGGCCTATGCGGGCGAAAAGCTGGCGTTTGGCGCGGAATACTTGATTCCTAAGCCGTTTGATCCGCGCTTGATGATGAAGATTGCGCCTGCCGTTGCAAAAGCCGCTCAGGACAGCGGCGTGGCACTGCGCCCGATTGCCGATATGGAAGCCTATCGCCAAAAGCTGCAAAGCTTCGTGTATGCCAGCGGCACGACCATGAAGCCCATCTTCCAAGCTGCCAAGAAAGCCAAAAACAAGCGCATCGCCTACGCAGAGGGTGAGGAAGAGCGCGTGTTGCGTGCCTGCCAGATCGTGGTGGACGAGGGCGTGGCAAGACCCACGCTGATTGGCCGCCCGGCGGTGATTGCGCAGCGTATTGAGAAATTTGGTCTGCGCCTGAGAGAAGAGCTAGATTACGACGTGGTCAATGTCGAGCAAGACCACCGCTACCGCGATTTCTGGCAAACCTACCACCGCATGACCGAGCGCCAGGGCGTGACAGCGCAAGTGGCCAAAATCGAGATGCGCCGCCGCTTGACGCTGATTGGCGCGATGCTGCTGCACAAAGGCGATGTCGATGGCATGATCTGCGGCACTTGGGGCACCACCAACATCCATCTGCAATACATTGATCAAGTGATCGGTAAGCGCCCCGGCGGTGCAGACAGCACCGAGCAAGACGTGCCCGTATACGCTTGCATGAACGGTCTGCTGCTGCCGGATCGCCAGCTTTTCTTGGTGGACACGCATGTCAACTACGACCCCAGCGCAGAAGAGTTGGCCGAGATCACGGTGATGGCCGCCGAGGAAATGATGCGCTTTGGCATCACACCCAAAGCCGCTTTGCTTTCACACAGCAGCTTCGGATCGAGCAATCAGCCCAGCGCCATGAAAATGCGCCGTGTGCTGGCTTTGTTGCGGGTACAAGCGCCTTGGTTGGAAGTGGACGGCGAGATGCATGGTGACGTGGCGCTGGACGCTGCCATGCGCAAAAACATCATGCCGCACAGCACACTCACGGGCGAAGCCAATTTGTTGGTGCTGCCCAATATTGATGCTGCAAATATTGCTTACAACCTGCTCAAAACCGCTGCAGGCGGCAATATCGCCATTGGCCCCGTACTTTTGGGCTGCGCCAAACCGGTGCATATCCTCACAGCCAGTGCGACTGTGCGACGGATTGTGAATATGACAGCACTCACTGTGGCTGATGCAAATGCGGCTCGGTAAGTATTTATGAGGTAGCATGCGCTCACATTCGTAGCTCGCTATCATTGCAATAGCAAAGGTGAAAGCCCTTTCAAAAGGGCTTTTGTCTTTAATATGACTTGCGCTTTTTTGCACAATGCGCGACAATAGAGGGCTTGGGAATTGCGGGAAAACCCGTATTTAGTGCAAACAAGGTTTTAGCCGGAGTATCAACAGTGCAGCGCTGGTTCAAACAAAGTTGGGTTGGCGCTTGCTCACTTTTGAGCGCCGGGGCGGTTGTGGTGGCTTTGCTGGCAGCGATGCCAGCGCAAGCCAAAAGCCCTGCCTCCGGACAAGTTGATTCCGCTGCAGTTAGCATTGCTTTGGCAGATTTGCCTAAACAAGGCCGCGAAACCTATGCATTGATTTTGGCCGGTGGCCCCTTTGCTTACGACAAAGACGGCACCGTGTTTGGCAACCGCGAACGACAGCTGCCCGCGCAAAAACGCGGCTTCTATCGTGAATACACGGTCAAAACGCCTTACGCCCGCACGCGCGGGGCCAAACGGATTGTCTGCGGCGGCAGCCAACCCGCAAAACCAGAGGTGTGTTACTACACCGACGACCACTACGCCAGTTTCAAGCGCATCGCCCCTTAAGCGGCGCGTTTGACACCAGCACCGCCAGAGAATTTTCTTTTTTACTTTTTTGACACTTCACGGAGAAGCAACATGCCCCTTCGTCATATTAAACCTAATATCGTTCAATCTATCCGCGCACACCGCGTCGCTGATCTGCAAGATGCTGCCACTGAGCTCGGCCAGCATTTCTTGTATGCCAGCATTGGCGAGGCGCAGTCTAAGCAAGACGTGCTCGACATGTTGGCCGTGCAGTTGAAGCTGCCGTCTCACTTCGGCAAAAATTACGACGCGCTGTATGACGTGTTGACTGACCCGATCCACAAATCAGGCAGCCAGCCCGGCTTCATCGTGGTGCTTGAGCACATCCCCACCAACCCAAAGTTTGACAAAGAAGCGCGTGAGCAGCTGCTCGACATCTTCCGCGATATCGCCGATTATTGGCATGACCGCAAAGTGCCTTTCCGCTGCTTTTACTCCTTCGCTGTGGCTCGCGCCAATGCTGGTAAAGCGGTAGTGGCTTCTGAAGACGACGTCGAAGGCGAAAAAATGCCGACCGACAAGCTGGTCGATGTCTCGCCTTTGGCGCTGCGCATGAGCTCGCCGTTTAACGCAGGCTATTGGTTGGCTGCGGCATAAAGCGCGCTTCGCCTTCCATAAAAACCGCCTCAGCTGAGGCGGTTTTTTTCTAGCCTACGTCACTATGGCCGCCAATGCGCAATCGTCCAGTCATATGGAATGAACTGCACGCGATAGCTTTCATCAAGCGGCATCGGGCTGTAGCGCTTCACATAGGCGATCAGATTAGGTGCAGCTGTTGGTACAAAGTCTTCCGGGAAAAAATTGAGAATTTCACTCAAGAAAACGGTGCGTGTGTTGTGATCCACACGAAGATTTTGCGAATTAGCAAAAAACGCCCGCGATTCGCGCTCTAGCTCGGCATCGAGCATCTGCGCCGTGAACGGCGCGCGCGGTAGCACCGGGCAAGACAGCGCGCTGCAATTGAGCGCCCAATGAATACGCGGCTCACCCAGCTTGCGAATCACCAAGTTTTCGTAGTCATACAGAGATTGCGTTTGCCCGCCAATCTGATGCTTGCGTCCGATGAAAAAGCGATAGCGGCTTGCCAAGCTGGCATTGCTTGCAGGTAAGCCCAGATCAATCACGTTGAACATCGACAGCGCGTTATAGGCATTGATGTGATGCGCTAGCCGCTCAGGTGGCGTGGCCAACTGCTCAACTTTGGTGGTAGCCACATAGCGCACATACGCATGCAAATCCTTCGGTGCTTTGGCAAGCCCTGCAAAATCTACCAAACCGCGCTCGTTCACATGCTGCGAGAGCACGCGCGCCCAAGCGGCTTGCGCCTGCGCTGGTGAAAGTACTTGCGTACTAGGCTCTGCACTGGGCAAGACCACCAAGCTGGAGCATGCAGATAGCAGCACAACCATCAGCGCCAATAAGCTGCGGACGAGCAAACGAAGAGGTGAAGACAACATCATGGTTTCGCTTTCAAAGCAAGGCGCTCTCGCATAGCCGCTTGCCGCGAGCGCCCTTTGAGATATTTGATCGGATAACGCGCCAACCCTTGGGCATCGCTGCGAACCAAAGCTGATCTTGCGCCTTGCTCGTGTGCATGCTCCCGCTCGGGCGCGATCAGGGGCTGCCATTGGCTTCCATCACTGAGTGTCAAAGGCTTGAGCAAATAGTCATCCCGCTTCGCGTTGTATTCACACATTGGCATCAGGCCATCGGCTGCAGCGGCCATGAACACGCAGGCCTCTAGGCGATCAGCTTCCAAGTTTTGCGCATCCATGAAATTGTGAATGAAGAAACTGATCTTGCGCGCCTGCGCAAGCCCCGCCCAATCCGCCCGAACGCGCCACAGCAGCGCCAGCAGCCAAGCCAGGCCCGGCATCAGCAAGCGGGGGCGAGCGAGTACGGCGTTGACCCATGTCCACGCGGCCAGCCAAGGCCTGCCTCGCTCCACGCGCACGTGCGCCGTTTCGCGCATCACGCGGGCGATGAACTCGCCATCTTTAAACAAATCATGCGCCCGGCTGGCTGCGCCGGAGCGCAACACCAAGGCCGTGGCATAGCGGTTGCAGCTCGGATGGCCGCCAATCAGTGCATCCCAATTCAAAGATGTGCCGCTGCCCTGCTCAAGCAAGCGCATCATGCGCTCTTGCGTGAGGTCCTGCGGACGCGCACCCAACACGCCGCGCCCCGTGTGCGCCTGCATTTGAAATGAGGTAAGTTGCACCACATCGCTGTGCTCGTTAAAAAACCGAGCCAGCATTGGTACGTCTTGCAGATTGCCATCAAAGATGCTGGTGTTGAAGAACACGCTAAGCCCTAAGCCACGCGCGCGCTCAATGTACTCGCGGCGCAGCGCATGCAGTGCCTTCTCATCAGCATAGCCTTTGCGCTGCTGCGTCATGTCTACATGAAAAGCCACATCGCACAAACCTGCTTGCGCTAAGCGCCGCAGCAATTCGCGGCTGGCCAAGATGCCATTGGTGAACAAAGAGCTGCGCATGTTACGCGCAGCGATATAGGCCACGATTTGCTCCAGCTCATTGGCATCGCGCAAGGTCGGGTCGCCACCGCTGATTTGAATATCAGTGCCCGCGCCATAACGCTCAAAGATCATGTCAATCCGACGAAACAACTCCACCAGAGGCACATCCCGCATCGCTTCGGAATGCTCAGACAAATAGCATAGCGTGCAATCCAGATTGCAGCGCTGCGTGACTTCCAGTGAAATGCAGCCTATCGGCCAGCGACGTGCGGCGGTTTGGTGTGGGCTCCATAAGCCCTGGCGCTGCAATGCCTCGCGTAAGGGGCGGGCAACATCAAAGGTATGGCGAGCGGCTGTCATCCGCCTTTAGTCGGCGGGCGCACGCCAGTCTTACAGAGGATACAGGACGTGCTGGCGCGCATGCACGCGCGCCAAGCCCAGCAGCGCATCCGTCCACGGCGTGGACATCTTCAGCATTTGGCCGATTTCCCTCACGCTGCTTACCAGCGCATCT
>JANMDE010000003.1:0-7313 GCA_031376105.1 Variovorax sp.
CCATGTTCCTTCGCAAACCAGGCCTCATTGGTCAATTCCACCAGTACCAAGCCATAGCGATGGCGATAGCGGCTGGCGCGAGAAATAGCACCGTGCAACTGATCGAGCAATTGCCGCAAATTGGGCAGGCGCGTCAGGGCATCTTGGGTGGGCAGGCCAGCGGCGCGCATCATGCCGTCACGCCGCTGCGAGCTTCTGGAGAGCAGGGCATACAGCAAAATTGGCATCTCCAGCGCCGAGCCGATCAACATGCTGTATTGCGTGAGGTTGCTGTTGGCAATCAAACCCGCGTTGCGCATTAAAAGCGGAATTGCGCCCAGCACCACTGGAACGAAACCCATCGCCACCCATCGTGTCGCAGCATCGCCTCTTTGCCAAGCCGATGCCACCAAAGCATAAATAATCAGCAGCGTGAGCACGGAGGCGGCATTGAGCACGACATAACTGGCCATGGTGGGCGAAAACGCTTCTAATAAGGCGATCAGCAGCATCAAACCCACCATAAACCCGATCAGACCATTCAAGAAGCGCAGCCGCATCACCGGCTTCAAAATAATGCGCACAAACCAAGGCCCGGTGGCCGCCGTTAAGCTGGCTAATACAAACAACATGCGGTCTGCCAGCAAAGGAGAGTTGGGCCACACATATTGAGCGCTCAACCCTACATTCGTAAACATGAAGCCGCCCACGGTGAGAAGATAGCCGCAGTAGGCGAGAAAAGCGCGGTCTCGCAGCAAGACAGCTATCACCACGCTTACCAACAACACGAGCAGCATAAGCCCAAAAAACATCCCCAAAAGCAGCATCTGGGATTGCTGTGAAGCCATCAAAGCGGTGTCGCGCCAGACGGTCAGTTGAACCGAAATAGGGGCCCGCTGATGCACCACCCGCAGGAAATACTCAATACTTTTGCCATCCGCTTCAGGCAGCAGGAAGGTGGGCATGCGGCTCAGGACAGGCCATTGCGTGCGCGGCACCACATCGCCCGCTTTTTGCATTTGCCATTGCCCCTGGGCATCCCGCCAGTGCAACTGCACATCGTCAGCCACAGCCGAGCTGATCTCTAAAAACCAATGGGCACTTCGATCCACAGCCTGCAATTCAAAGCGCAGCCAAAGCACTTTGTTGTGAGCGCCATAGGTGTCTCGTGCGCTGCCAGGCTTGAAAAGCTCTGCGCCACTGGTGGCGCGCGCGCTCAGCTGCGCTGGCGTGGTGTCGGTGCTCGGGTCAAGCCACAGGGTGGTCAGATGGTTGAGATCTAGCTTTTGGGTGTCATTTTCAAGCTTGACGACCGTATTATTCAGCTGATTCGGCAGGAAGCCGCCCGGCGTAGCAGGCTCGGCAGGCAGCATGGAAGAGGATTGGGTGGGCGTGGTGGCGGCTTTGGCTTGGGCTTGCCAAAGCCAAAGGCTGCCCAAGCCAATGGCGAGAGTTAATACGATCCAGAGAGCGCCAGAGCGGTTTTTCATCAACATGCGCTAAAAATGTTAACACATGTAACTAACTCAGCCCACAAGACAAACCATCTCGGGCATGTAAAGCCCGAATACTGGCGATTAATTCACGCTCGGGCCATTGCAAAACAACCCGAGCACGCTTAGAGAAGCTTAAGCAGGCAGCAAAGCCTTCTTCATCTTCTTCATGGCCGCCGCCTCAATCTGGCGAATGCGCTCAGCGCTGACGCCGTATTCCGCAGCCAGATCATGCAGGGTGAGGCCACCCGAGCCGTTGTCATTCACCTTGAGCCAACGCTCTTCAATGATGCGGCGGCTGCGCGGGTCAAGCGATGCAATCGCAGCTTGCACGCCATCGCCTGCCAGATGATCCCGCTCGCGGGCTTCCAGCTGCGCGGTCGGCTCCATCGAGATATCCGAGAGATAGGCAATCGGGCCAAAGGCCTCTTCGCCGTCGTCGGATGGCGCTGGGTCAAGCAACACATCGCCGCCAGCAAAACGCGCTTCCATTTCAATCACTTCTTCGCGCTTTACATTGAGCTTGGCTGCTACAGCATCAATCTCTTTGGTGTTGAGCGAATCACGGTGCGTCATGCCGCCTGCGGCTTCGGCAGCATCATGCTTGAAGCCCTGCTTCATGGAGCGCAGATTGAAGAAAAGCTTGCGCTGCGCCTTGGTGGTGGCCACCTTGACCATGCGGAAATTCTTCAAAATGTATTCATGAATCTCAGCCTTGATCCAGTGCAGCGCATAGCTCACGAGGCGCACGCCTTGATCTGGGTCAAAGCGCTTCACAGCCTTCATCAGCCCTACATTGCCCTCTTGGATCAAATCGGCATGGGCCAGGCCGTAGCCCAGATATTGGCGCGCCGTAGAAATCACGAGGCGCAGATGCGAGAGCACCAGCCGCCCAGCTGCTTCCATATTCTCATTCTCACGCCACTGGCGCGCATAGCGCTGCTCTTCTTCCAGTGTCAGCAGCGGCATGCGATTGGCCGCCGTAATGTAAGCATCCAAATTGCCCAGCGAGGGCACCAAGCTCATGCCGCTCCAAGGGGATGCGGCAGTGTTGTTCGATAAGGCCAAGGCTCCAGACATAGGGAACTCCTTCTTTCTAGTCCAAGATCAGCGACTGCGCTAAAAACGCGGGTTTTCGCTGATACAAGTGCAATATTAGCACTCAAAGCACGAGAGTGCCAAATCAATAAATTCAATGACCCTGATAGCTTAATGACTATCGGGTCAATTTGATGGGGGTTTTTGAGGGTGCTACTGAATTCATAGCATACTATCTATATTCTGTAAGGGCAATTTGGTTGAAAAGCTTATGTAATGTCTTTTTGGAGGCTGAGGAGTACTTCGCTAGGATTTTGAAGATGAAATAGGGGATTTCCCCTTATATTATCTGCATAGTTTGCTATTTAATTGATAGTAATTCCGTTGTTCAACCTAGGTTTGCCGTGCGGTTGGCATCGAGCCGTTTCGCACTACCTTTTGCATCTGCGTCGTACCATCAGGCAGTCGGCTCATCAAGTTTTTTGAAAACACACGCGATGGCGGCCACGGTGAACTTAAGCCGATCTCCACGCGCAGTTGTCAAAAAATTTCTGATCCAACCGCCCAATGGTTTCCGCTGGGGAGGGGGGTGGTTAACCGCAGAGTTGACTAGTGACCGCGAAACGTAATAGCAGTGTTTTATTAATTACTAGATCACATTACGTTTCTTGCGTGTGAAGAGCCACACCGCGCAAAAGCAAATCAACAAATAGATAACGAATGCGAATGAAAATGACAGCCCAGCAGACCACTCGGATTTTGTTGCGCACACCAGCGGAAGAACCAAAATGGCACCCAACACACTAGCCCTGCCTCCGACGGCTCCAGAAGTGTTAGTTGTCAACAGAAAGGCGATAAGCGTCAGGGCAACTGCACCTGAGGTCGCGATGGCGATCCTTACCCAGGTTGGAGTAGTGGTTGGTTTGCGACTGATGGTGCTCATGCAATGATTCTAAGATCTAGTGTTTACATCGTGGAGGAAATGTTGTGTCTGGATTGTTGAGAAATTTCATTGCTTTCGTTTCTGCCCTTTTTGCCCAAGGGTGCAAAGCTGCGGCGGATGTGACGACGGTGTGGTTTTGGGTCACGCCGTTTGACGCAGGGCTTCGGGTGCTTAAGAGCGATAAATTTCTGCAATTTGCCGAGACGGCGCAAATCGATTATTTGCTCAAGGTGGGTAAATTCTTCTCGCTCGTTCGCAGCGGCGTGGGCTTTGTGAATTTGGCGCAGGTGGTGACGTTTGCGCGGCCTGCTGTGATGTTCAGCCGTGTGCGGGTGGAGACGCGGCTGATGTATGCCGACGAGAGATGCGCTTACTTCTCACACACGATGCATGCGGGCGGCAGCGAGGTGGCGCAGGTGGTGGTGAAGATGAAGTTTAAAAAAGGGCGGATTACTGTGCCGCCGGTCTCCTTGCTGCCTGTTAGCTTTGCGGATAAGCCTGCAGCGTTGCAGGCGCTGGATGCTGCGCTCGCTTCGTAGATAGCTATATATTTAGTAGCAAACTATGCATATTCTATAAGGGCTAAATAGCGAAAAGACCTGATTATCCATGTACCTCAGCACTTTTCCCCGTTTGCCTTGAGCTTTTTGAAGAGTTCGCCAAGGCTTCGACAGGCTCAGCCCGAACGGGAAGGAAAGATCCGAGCAGGATGCGTTATTCCCAAACGGAAATGGCTTCTTGCGCCAAGGCGCGTGTGACGGCGGGGCGGGCTAGTGCGCGCAGGGTGTGCTGCGTCCAAGCGGGGTAGAGCTGGCGCATGGGCAAGCCTATTCTGTTGCCCCAGCGGTAGAAAACCAGCAGATAAGGGTCGACGATGGAATAGCGGTCGCCCACGGCCCACTGGCGGTCAGCCATGCGCTGCTCGATGAAGGCGAAGGCGGCCGCCAAATTGTCTTTGCCTTTGGCGATGATGGCGGCATGCTGGGAGGGCTCCTGCGTGAAGGATTCGGGCCGCCACACCTGGCGAACAGCCACAGCATGAACGGTGCCTGAAAGCCAGTTAAACCATTCGATGGATCTCACGAGATCATCGCTGGCCTGGCCCAGCAAACCTGCCTGTGGGTTAGATAAAGCAAGCTGCAAAAGTATGGCGGGCGCTTCTGTCAGCGCCGTATCACCGCTGATGAGCAGCGGCACGCGCCCTTTGGGATTGAGGCGCAGATAGGCCGGCGATTGGGTGGTGCCATCGGAGGTGGAGGCGAGCGAAAGCGCATAGGGCAGGCCAATCTCCTCCAATACGATATGCGGCGCAAGCGAGCATGCGCCGGGGGAATAGTAGAGGGTGTGTGTCAAGGCGAGGTCAATCCGATCATCGGCATGATACCTGCCTGCTATTTTTTTAAGCCAATTCAAAAAACGTCATCACAACTTTGTCAGGGTGGCGCACGCCTGAGCCGACGAAGAGGCGGTGGTTGATCCATGACAATGCTTTGGAGCCGGTTTCAAAACGCGGCTGGCAGCGAAAATACACCTGATCTGGATCCACCGGCTCGCCGCGCAGCAGCTTGGCTGTGATGTCGGGCGCAGCGTGACGCATGGCGGTGTTATGCACATAAATCCGGTCTCCGCCATCGGTTTCCAGCATGTAATGCGCTTGCAGCAATGCGGTGGTCTCTCCGAGGACGAGCTGGTAGTCTGCGCCGCCCAGCAGGATGCGCGCGCTCCAATCCAGCCCTTGCGCATGCCCGCCCAGAATCGGAATCATGCGGCGCAAGCCGGTCGGCCCGTGGCCACACTCTATGGGCATGGCCACATCAACAGAAACATCAGCAAAAAACTTCAGCTGAGGCACGGGAGGCTGGGCGAGTGTGTCCATGTTTCGATATCTTTTGGGGCGAGACACTAGGGCTTGGGAGGCAACTCAAGGTGTGCGACAAATAAAGTTAGCCGCATCTTCCATGCTCAGGTGCCAACCTCAGATGCAGCGCTCCTTGAACCAATCGGGGATCTCGATGGCTTTGATGCGGCTGGCGTCATCGGGATGCTTGATGCACAAGGCGCGGCGCTCGGTGCCCTCGCAAATCAGCGTTTCTCCTGACGTATCAACGCGCTTGACGATGTGGCGCTGCAAAATGGTTTTGCGCCCCCATTCTTCAACCGAGGTATGAATTTGCAGGCGCTCGCCATAGGTGGCGCTTGTGATGAATTTGGTGTGAATCTCTAGCAGCGGCGTGCCGATGATGTTGTGCGTTTTGACGAGTTCGCGCCAAGGTGGGATGCCGCATTGCACGAAGAAATTCAGGGATGAGGCATCCATCCATTTGTTGAAATTGGCAAAGAAGACGATGCCCGCCGGATCGCAGTCGGCGAACATCACTTCGACTTCATAGATGAAGGTTTTACTCATCGGCGCGGGCTCTCGTTTTTCATACTTTGCACAAGATCAAGAGTCTGCTTTGAAATTGAGTGCTTTGACCAAGCGGCCTGCGAATTCGGTATCGACTTTCATGCGCTCGGTAAATTGATCTTGCGTGGTAGGTGTGACGAGCGCTGCAAGGGGGGCCATGGATTCAACCACATCGGGCTGCGCAAGCACGCTGCGCAGCAGGGTGGAGGCGCGATCCCGCAGCGCTTGGCTGGCTGTGGCGGGCAAGAAAAAGCCAAACCATTCGCGGATCACCAGCTCATCAAAGCCTTGCTCTCTGTAGGTGGGCACATTGGGCACAAAAGTAGAGCGAGCTGGGCCGGAGGTGGCCAAAATGCGGATGCGGCCACTGGCCTGATGCTGCAACCAATCGCCCAGCGGCGATGACATGGAGGTGATTTGCCCGCCAAGCACTTGCGGCACACCCGGGCCTGAGCCTGCAAAGGGCACGTTGACCGACTGAATATCCGCCAGCTGCGCAAAGCGCCCGGCCAGCAAATGCGGCATGGAGCCAGGCCCGGGATTACCCACGCTGGCTTTGCCGGGATTGGCCTTGGCCCAAGCCACATACTGGCGAAGATTCGTCACTTCCGCAGGCACCGCCGAGCCCACCACAAAAGCATGATCCGTGGCGTGGCCAATCGTGATCGGCGCAACATCGCTTTGTGCATAAGGCAGCTTGGAATAGGAGTGCGGATACACCGTGAGCATGGAGGCGGGTGTGTAGAGCATCGTGGCGCCATCGCCAGCGGCGGCTTTGAGTGCCGACACGCCGATCTGCCCGCCTGCGCCGGGGCGGTTTTCAATAATCACATTGGTGGCATACAGGCCGCGCAGCTTCTCGCCCACGCGCCTTGCAAACGCATCGGTGGTGCCGCCCGGCGGGAAGCCAACAATGATCTTCAAAGTTTCGGGCAAGCTTTGCGCGAGGGCGCTGGTTTGGCTGAGTGCCAAAGCAGCGGCAGCGCTTGCGCCGTGGATGAGGGATTGACGACGATTTAGCATGAATGTCTCCTTGAGGTTTGAGGTGAACGAAAAACTGTCAGGGCTTGAGCAAGCCGAATGCGGTGTCGGCATAAAGCTGATCGACCAGCGGGGCGCGCGCGTTAAGCATGGCGCGTTGGTTGATGGAGCCTTTGTCAGTGATCTCGCCTTTGTCGATGCTGGGCGGCTCGGTGATGACGAGCGCTCTGGCGATGCGCGTGGCGGAGCCAGTGGAAGTCTGCGAAAGTGCGATGAGCATTTTTTGCATGGCCGCTTGGAGCGTGGGATGCGCGGCAATCTCGGCCAGCGTGGTGCTCTCTGGCAGCTGCAAAATTTTGCGGCAGGGAATGAGCGCTGGAATCAGCAACGCGCCCACTTCCTTCATATTCAGCCCCGTGATCACGGCATCTTGCAAATACGGCGCGCCAGCAGCGATGATCTTCGCGCGCAG
>JANMDE010000017.1:0-3120 GCA_031376105.1 Variovorax sp.
GATTATTGGGGCAAGGCTTGGGCTGGGGCAGGGCTTTTGGTGGCGCATGTGCAACATCCGGGATCGGATGCGCCTTCGCTCAAAGGTGGTTTTTCCGCATTGCGCGAGGCAATGAAGCCGGCCCAACTTGTCGCTCGTATACAAGACATGCGCTTTGCTATTGCTGAGATCAACCGCCGCCGTGCCGCCGGCGCTGACGGCTGGGCTGGCGTGCCGACCGACAAGCTGGCTGTAGGCGGGCATTCTTTCGGCGCGCTCACCACCATGGTCACCGCAGGTTGGCAACGTAATGGTTTGAATGGTAGCGATCCGCAGCCCAAAGCTTTTGTGGCAATGAGTCCGGCGATGGGCAAAGAGGTGAGCCTCATGCAAGGCCGCAAAGAGCTTGCCGCCGCAACGCGGCCATTTTTGGTTTGCAGCGGCAGCTTAGACGGCGAGATTTTGAACAACGGCGAAACGCCCGAGAGTCGTCGCATGGTCTATGAAGCTCTGCCCGTTGGCAAAAAAGCCATCCTCTGGCTCGATCAGGCAGACCATTTCACCTTCGCAGGCAATGAGAAACTCATCCCCAGCACTTTCATCGTACGCCGAAGCAAAGAAACCATGGCGCGGGAGCTCGCGCATCATGAGCGCGTGGCTCGCGTCAGCACTGCTTGGCTCAGAGAACAATTACTTGGCCAACCTATGGGTCAGGTCAATGGTTTGAGCAGCGCAGACGTTTGGGAGCGCGGTTGAGAGCATGCGCTTTTGTAGGCTCCGATGAATGAGAGCTTTCACTGGGACTGAGCTTGCCTGCGTCACGAGGAGCTCTTTCTATTTCACTGGGCGGGATCAATGATTTCAACGGCAAATGCTTGATTGATGCTAAAATTAAGGCCATATTTAAAAAAAGGCCAGAATATGCTGCAAGTTGCGGTTAACCAAGCCAAAAATCAGTTGTCGGCCTTGATCCATGCGGCGGAGGAGGGCGAAGAAGTCGTGCTCACACGGCACGGCAAGCCTGTGGTGCGTTTGGTGGCTGAGGCTTCTGGTGTCGTCAAGCCAAGCCGCGAAGAATTAGCCCAAGAGGCGATGGAGCGCCTGCGTGCCTTTCGGGCCATGGTGTTGCCTGATGCCAGTTATGTCAAAGGCGATTGGAAAAAATACCGTGATGAAGGCCGCGAATAATGGCGGCGATCGTTTTGGATGCATCAGCGGCTGTGCCTTGGTTTTTGCCAGACGAGGCCAGTGAGCAATCCGATTATTTTTACAAGCAAGTGGTCAACAGCCAAGACTTGTATCACGCACCGGCTTTGTGGATCTGGGAAACAGGTAGTATTCTCATGAGTGCGCTGCGCCGCAAGCGCTTGTCGCCTGCGCAAATGCAAGCGGGTATGGCGAGCTTGCATGCATGCCCCATCAGCTTCGCGGCCATGCCCAATCAGCACAAGCAAGCCCAAATCCTGCGCCTCGCGCAAACGCACGATCTCAGCTTCTATGACGCTTCCTACCTTGAGCTGGTGCTCAGTCTCAACGGGCAGTTGGCTTCAGCAGATTCAAAATTGGTGAATGCCGCTAAATCTTGCGGCGTTTTATGCATTGATCTTTAAGAAAATTCTCTCATGCAACACGACAAAATCCTCATCCTCGATTTCGGCTCACAAGTCACCCAGCTGATTGCCCGCCGTGTGCGCGAGGCGCATGTGCTTTCCGAGGTGCACCCTTGCGATGTGAGCGATGAATGGCTGCGCGAGTATGCGAAAGACGGCTCGCTCAAAGGCATCATCCTCTCTGGCAGCCATGCCAGCGTGTACGAAGACACCACTGATAAAGCGCCGCAAGCGGTGTTTGAACTCGGCATCCCGGTCTTGGGGATTTGCTATGGCATGCAGACCATGGCGCATCAGCTGGGCGGCAAGGTCGAGGGTGGTCATAAGCGTGAATTTGGCTTCGCACCCGTGCGCGCGCATGGCCACACCGCGCTCTTGAAAGACATTCAAGATTTCGCCACGCCCGAAGGCCACGGCATGCTCAACGTCTGGATGAGCCATGGCGATAAAGTCACGGAGCTGCCCCCCGGCTTCAAACTCATGGCCTCCACGCCGAGCTGCCCAATTGCAGGCATGGCCGATGAGACGCGCCGTTTTTATGCGGTGCAATTCCATCCAGAAGTGACGCACACGACGCAGGGCAAGGCGCTCTTGGAGCGCTTCGTACTCGGCATTTGCGGTGCGAAAAAAGACTGGGTGATGGGCGATTACATTGGCGAAGCGGTGGCCAAGATCAAAGCGCAGGTGGGCGATGAAGAGGTGATCCTCGGGCTCTCTGGCGGTGTGGATTCGAGTGTTGCCGCTGCGCTGATTCATCGCGCTATTGGCAGCCAGCTGACCTGCGTTTTCGTGGATCATGGCTTGCTGCGCCTGAATGAAGGTGATGCGGTGATGGAAATGTTTGAAGGCAAGTTTGGCTTGCGTGTGATCCGCGCCGACGCAAGCGAGATGTTCCTAGGCAAGCTAGCAGGCGTGAGTGAACCAGAAGCCAAGCGCAAGATCATTGGCGGCTTATTTGTAGACGTATTTAAGGCGGAAGCCGGCAAGTTAACTGCACAAGATGCTACTAAAAACGGAGCAAAGTGGTTGGCGCAAGGCACGATTTATCCCGATGTGATCGAGAGCGGCGGCGCAAAAAGCAAAAAAGCCGTCACCATCAAAAGCCACCACAACGTTGGCGGCCTGCCTGCGCAGCTGGGCCTCAAGCTCCTAGAGCCGTTGCGAGACTTGTTCAAAGACGAAGTCCGCGAACTCGGCGTGGCGCTCGGCCTACCCCACGACATGGTCTACCGCCATCCCTTCCCTGGCCCCGGCCTCGGTGTGCGCATCTTGGGGGAAGTCAAAAAAGAATACGCCGATCTGCTGCGCCAAGCCGATGCCATCTTCATCGAAGAGCTGCGCAATTTCAAAGATAAGCCATCAGGCAAAAACTGGTACGAGCTCACCAGCCAAGCCTTCACCGTCTTCCTGCCCGTGAAAAGCGTGGGCGTGATGGGCGATGGCCGCACCTACGACTACGTCGTCGCCCTGCGTGCCGTCGTCACCAGCGATTTCATGACCGCCGACTGGGCAGAGCTGCCTTATGCGCTGC
>JANMDE010000020.1:0-6787 GCA_031376105.1 Variovorax sp.
GACAACGCCACAAATTGCCGGATTTTGACGCTGCAAACCACCCGCTGGGGCATGCAGCCACGCGCCGCCTCTTCGGCTGAGCAGGCGCTGGCTTGGCTGGATGCGGGCGAGGTGTTTGATGCTGCCGTGCTGGACGTGCACATGCCGGTGATGGATGGCTACACCTTGTTGACAAAAATTCGCCAGCGCTTGAGCGCGGCGCAATTGCCGGTCTTGATCCTCAGCTCCAGTGGCTCAGGCTTTGACCGCAGCGCCGGTCTAGGCGTGACGCAAACCTTATCCAAGCCCGTGAAGGCCGCCGCTTTGCAGGAGGCCATACACCGCTTGATGGAGCGTCGTGAAGCTGGCCTACCATCCCAACCTGCGCCGCTCGCTGCGCTGGTACCCGCCAAACCTGCGCGGCTGGCCGAAGAGCTGCCCCTGCGCATCTTGCTCGCGGAAGACAACGTGGTCAATCAACGCGTGGCGACACTGATTCTCAATGGCTTGGGTTATGAGCTGCAATTGGCAGCCAACGGCCAAGAGGCCTTGGATGCGGTGGTGCAATCCATCGGCGAAGGCAAGACCGTGGATGTGATTTTGATGGATGTGCAAATGCCCGTGCTTGATGGCTTGGCGGCTACGCGTGAACTCTGTAGCCAATATCCTAGCCCGGTGCGCCCTTGGATTATCGCCATGACGGCCAATGCGCTGGAAGGTGATCGAGAAATTTGCTTGGCGGCGGGCATGGACGATTACATCAGCAAACCCGTGCGAGCCGCCGCGCTGGTCGAAGGCCTGCGGCGAGCCGCCGCTGGGCTGGCGCAGCGGCGAATGCGCTAAGTGTGGCTTTGAAAAGCGAATTTCAATCGCCTTGTGCTGAAAATTCAAGCGAGCGGCGTGGCTGGCCATGCGGCTGACGCGGTAGTATCCAAGCATGCAAGACAGCCTCGTTTCGTTCACAGAGCACATCAGTGCCGCTATCGCGGCGAAAACCCCTTTGCGCATTCGTGGAGGCGACAGCAAAGACTTTTATGGTGAGCCCTTTGATACGGCGCTGCCTGTGCTGGATACGCGCAGCCACAGCGGCATTGTCAGCTATGAGCCAAGCGAGCTGGTGATCACCGTGCGCGCAGGCACACCGCTGGCGGAGGTGGAAGCTGCGCTCACAGAGCAAGGGCAGTGTTTTCCTTTCGAGCCTCCGCATTTTTCCAAGAACAGCACCATCGGCGGCATGGTTTCTGCTGGCCTTGCGGGGCCGGCCCGTGCGACTTCAGGCAGCGTGCGTGACTACGTGCTGGGTGCCCATCTGATCAATGGCAAAGCCGAGCATCTGCAATTCGGCGGCACGGTGATGAAAAACGTGGCGGGCTACGATGTCTCGCGCATGCTCGCGGGCAGCATGGGCACGCTCGGCCTCATCACACAAGTCTCGCTCAAAGTGCTTCCCGTCGCGCCAGCTGAGGCCACGTTGCGCTTTGAGATGAGCGAGGCTGCAGCCATTGCGCGCTTGAACGAATGGGCTGGCCAGCCGCTTCCCTTGAATGCCAGCTCATGGGTCATGGACGCTGGCATGCCCTCGCTTTACTTGCGTTTGCGCGGTGCTGTGGCGGCCGTGCATTCCGCTTGCCAGCGTCTGGGGAGTGAGGCGGGCGGCATTCGCGTGGATTCGCCAGAAACCAGCGCCGACTGGGCCGCCGCGCGTGATCTGCAATTGCCTTGGTTTCAAGCAGGCTTCAAACGCGGCGATGACCTCTGGCGTATCAGTGTCCCGCAAACCACGCCATCCTTGAATTTGGGCGCCACCCTGATCGATTGGCTGGGCGGTCAGCGCTGGGTTTTCTCCCCTGCAGGTGATGCGCAAGCCGCGAATCGCATTCGCACTGCCGCGCACGCTGCAAAGGGAAGTGCTATACTTTTTATAGCTAACTATGCAGATAATATAAGGGCGAGTGGCTCCGATAGTCAAAAAACCACTCACTTTGACATACCGAGTGAGCCTTTGATAACAATCCATCATCAGCTAAAAAAAGAGTTTGATCCCGCAGGTATTTTTAACCCTGGCCGCTTGGGCGTGATTTGAACCCATCATGAAGCCGCTCACAGGTTTTGCTGCGCTGCTGATGGCACAGGCTGCTGGCGAGGTGTTGGCTCGTTGGGTCAAGGAGAGTTGGGGTGGTTCGATGCCAGGGCCTGTGATCGGCATGCTCTTACTGTTTGTGGCCTTGACGGTGCCGGTTGTTAAGCGAGAGATGGCACCGGCTATTGGTCACGCGTCGCAAATTCTGCTGTCGCATCTTTCGTTGCTGTTTGTTCCCGTGGGCGTGGGCGTGGTGGTGCATCTTAATTTGCTCAGTGCGTATGGCTTTAAGCTGGCGGTCGTGATTGTGTTGTCAACCTGGCTGGGTCTGGCAGTCACGGCGTTGGTGTTGCGTGCGCGATGGCCTGCACAGGAGCCGTGATGAAAGATTTTGTGGAGCTATGGACGTATCTTTCTGCCACGCCGCTTTTTGGTTTGACGGCCACTGTGGTGGCTTATGTCTTGGCCAGCGCTGCCTATGAAAAGCTCAACCAGGCTCCTTGGGCGAACCCGGTTTTGTGGACGGTACTTGTGTTGGTCACTTTGCTCAGCTTGACGCATACCGCGTATCCGATTTACTTTTCGGGTGCGCAGTTCATTCATTTCTTACTGGGGCCGGCCGTGGACGCATTGGCTTGGCCTCTTTGGGAGCGGCGGCAGCTGCTGCGCAAGCATATCGGCCCCTTGTTGTTGGCAGCGGTGTGCGGCGGTGCTGTGGCCGCTGGCTCAGCTTGGTTGCTGGGCACAGCGTTTGGGTTGCCGCGCGAGATTTTGCTCTCTCTGTTGCCCAAATCGGTCACAGCGCCTGTGGCCATGGGCATCGCCGAGCAGATCGGCGGCATTGCTGCTTTGGCCGCGATCGGCGCGGTTTTGACGGGTGTCGTCGGCGCGATCAGTGGCAAATACATCTTTGACATCATGCGCATTCAGCCCTTCGCTGTTCGCGGCTATGCCTTGGGCACGGCATCGCATGGCATCGGCGCAGCACGTGCCATGCTGGTGCATTCTGACGCTGGCGCATTTGCTGGGCTGGCGCTGGCGCTGCAAGCGGTGTTGGCTTCCCTCTTTTTTCCTTTGATTGTGCGCTTACTCGCTTAAAGCGACACTTTTCTATCATGCAAACCAACCTCGCTCCTGAATACAAAAACCGTGCTGATGGCTTAGAGGCTGAGAGCATTTTGCGCAAATGTGTGCATTGTGGTTTCTGTACGGCCACTTGCCCGACCTATCAACTGCTGGGCGACGAGCTTGATGGGCCGCGTGGGCGGATTTATTTGATCAAGCAGGTGTTGGAAGGCGAAGCACCGACGCGCAAGACGCAGATGCATTTGGATCGCTGCTTGACTTGCCGCAATTGCGAGACGACCTGCCCCAGCGGCGTGCAATATGGGCATTTGGTGGACATTGGGCGCAAGTTGGTGGATGAAAAAGTGGCGCGGCCTGCTGCTGAATCGGCGCTGCGTTGGGCTTTGAAAGAAGGCTTGCCATCTCCGTTGTTTGCTCCCGCTATGGCGATGGGGCAGCTGGTGCGCCCGCTGCTGCCGAAGGCCTTGAAAAACAAAGTGCCTGAGAAGCGCAGTGCGGGTAGGCGGCCAGTTGGACAACACACACGCAAGGTGTTGATGCTGGAAGGCTGCGTGCAGCCGAGCATGTCGCCCAACATCAATTCTGCGACAGCGCGGGTGCTCGATGCAGCGGGTATTCAAACCATCACCGCAAAAAAAGCGGGCTGCTGTGGCGCAGTGAAGTTTCATCTGAACGACCAAGATGGCGGCATGGCGCAGATGCGTGCCAACATCGATGCTTGGTGGCCGTATGTGGCAAGCGGCGAAGGCTCCGGTGCCTCCGCCGGCGTTGAAGCCATCATCATGAATGCCTCGGGCTGCGGCGTGACGGTGAAAGAATATGGGCATATCTTGCAGCACGATGCGCAATACGCAGCCAAGGCTGCCAAGATCAGCGCGCTCACAAAAGACTTGAGCGAGCTGCTGCCCGAACTCGTGACGGCATTGAAGCCCAAGATCAAATCGGCGCATGCCGAGCAACTTGCCTTTCATCCGCCCTGCACCTTGCAGCATGGCCAGCAGCTCAAAGGCGGTGTAGAAACGCATTTGAGTGCTTTAGGCTTTAACGTGAAAACAGCCAGCTGCGAAGCGCATTTGTGCTGCGGTTCAGCGGGCACCTATAGCGTGTTGCAGCCCGAGTTGTCGTATCAATTGCGTGATCGCAAGCTGGGCAACTTGGCTGAGATGAAGCCCGCCGCGATCATGAGTGCCAACATCGGTTGCATCACCCATCTGCAAAGCGGCACCGACCTGCCGGTGCGGCATTGGGTGGAAGTCTTGGATGCGGCTCTGACTGCAGCTTAAATCGCACTGAAAGAATGCTATGATTTAAATAGCATACTATGTAGGTAATATAAGGGCGAAAGACGAATTTTTTTGAAATCAGGGCGCTTTCATGAAGCCTAGGTCGCGTGCATAGTTGATGCCACCCGCCGAGCCGCCGAAATTGTGCAGATACGGCAGGATGGCATCTCGGTAATTTTGTCCTGCGGTGCCTACCAATTCTGTGTCGTTCACACCAAACCATTTGGCGAGTGTCGCCGCGTATTGATCCACGCCCGTGGTAGGCAAGAGCCTGCCTTGGCCTACATGCCATTGGTCAGCTGGCGCTGATGTGCTGCTCACGCTCACGGGAGGCGCATAGCCATAAAAAGCCTTGCCATTGACCGCGCCGCCCACCACCATATGGTGGCTGCCCCAGCCGTGGTCGGAGCCATCGCCATTGGACGAGAGTGTGCGGCCAAAATCCGAAGCGGTGAACGCCGTGACTTTGTCGCCCACGCCTAGAGTCACCATGGCATCGTAGAAAGTTTTCATGGCCGAGCTCACACGCCCCATGTTCTTGTCATGCCCGGTGAGCAGGTTGTCATGCAAATCAAAACCGCCCAGCGACACCATGAACACTTGGCGTTTGTTGCCCAAGTTGCTCCGCGCTGCGATCAAGCGCGCCACCATGCGCAGCTGCACTGCCAGGGGGTTGTCAGCGGCAAAGTTGTTGTAAGGCGCAGGGAAGACGTTGTTGGTGGGTGCGGTAGACGCAAGCGCCGAGGAGATTTGTGTCTCGGCATCGACGGCGCGTTTGGTGATTTTGTTGTATTCGTTTTCTAAGACATGGGTGCGCCCCACACCTGTGCCCAAGTTGCGAATCGCGCCGCTGATCACATCATTATTGAAGCCAAACAAGCTATTGCCCATGCTGTCAATGCGCACTGCACCACCCGTGCCCACTTGGTAAGACAGCGCGGTATCGCCAGAAAGAAACACGGCATTGCCGGTGACGGAAATACAGGTGAACAAGGTGTTGCTGTTGCTGCTCATCGCCAGATCGCCGATATTGCCGCCCCAGCCAATGGTGGAGCCCTCGGGTGATGAAGACTGCCAGATCGATTGCTGGTCGTTATGAGAAAACAGCTTGGGCGGCGAAGCGACACTCTTGCTTTGATATTGCGCCTTGGTCATGGGTTGAACCAAGGGGCCGCTGTTGAGCAGCATCGCGGCTTGCCCGTTGTTAAACAGGTCGCGCATGCCCGTCATGCTGGGATGCAAGGCGTATTGCAGACCGGTGGCGCCGATCGCAGAGACGGGGCCTCCTGTCATGGAAGGGGTCAGCAGCATCGGCGTAATAGCCGCCTTTGCCAAGGCAATGCCGTTGGCGGCTTCTGAGCCCGTGGTGCCGCGAATGGTTTGATACGCGGCATAGTTGGTGGCATCGAGGGGGATCAAGGTGTTGGCATAGTCGTTGCCGCCATACAGGAAGACGCAGACCAAGGCTTTGTAATCGTTGCCGGCGCTGAATGCAGCGGCTTCGCCGAGTGCGGCCAGGTTGATCGCTGTGGGTAGCGCAGCGCCTGTGAAGGCGAGCTGGCCAGCACGGCGCAAGAAAGCGCGGCGCGATTGTGTTTGAGGTTGGATGAGATGCATGGCTGGTTTCCCGCTTATTTTTGAATCAGGTAGTCAGGGCTGGCCATGACCATCAAAATGGCTGCAGCCACCAGATCGCGCCGTGTGCTGTCGTTGCTGGCGCTGGTGATACTGCGTTGGCGCATGCCATCGCGCAGCGCATTGGTGATGGTGGTCACGCTGCCTGTGGAAAGCTGGCCTGCGCAAAGTAGGACGTTGAGCCTTGAGACGAAAGACTGCGCCACGCGCAGCGCCTCGGCATCGGTGTTAGCGGTGTTGTTGATCAGCGCGAGAAGAGTGGAATAGTCGCCCTCGATATCAAGCACATAGTCGGTATAGACCACCTCGGCCGTGCTGGGGCGCGGCGTATTCATGCCATTGCGGATGATGCCGTCAATGTAGTTGATGTAGCTGCCGACCGTGGTTTCGTTGACGATCTGAAATTCAGGAGCGGTAGCGGCATCCGGCGCAAAGGCGGTGCCGGGCGGGACGTAGCCAGGGCGGAAGAAATTAAACACCGAAGGCGAATGCAGCGGGCTTTGGCCCAAGCTGTTGGAAGGATCTGAGAGATCAAAAATCTTCCACGACCCGGTTTTAGACACCGCATTGAAACTGCGAGACCAGTTCACAAAGCGCAGGATGGGCTCGCGCAGCTTGCCAAACTTGGGATTGCTCAGGCTCGCTGAGCCACGCGCTTCATCGTCCAGTAAAATAGCAGCCCAGACGGCCTTCAAATCGCCACGCACACCGGCACCATTGTTGT
>JANMDE010000064.1:0-13137 GCA_031376105.1 Variovorax sp.
AAAAGCCGTGTCCCAAGCCACATCCACCGTATGGCCATCGCCGTGGTTGCGTGTCACTGTACCAATGGCTTTGATACGCATGACACTCACAACCTGCCCCTTATTGTCAAAAGGTAAACCATTCTTCCGTGAAAACGAGGCCTTAATAGCAATGCGGTCGCCTTCCCGCAGGGTCTTTACCTGATCACTGAACTTTTCTTCGTAACCGTTCTGCCAAATGCCTTCTTTCGTGAAACGCTGTGTCTGTTCACCTTCACCCCACATTGCTCCTACGAACCAGTATTGCGTGCCTTCTGGCTGTACATTGTCTTGCGGGGCATCCCTATCGTCTTCATGCCCCTTAAATTGCGTCTGCGCACTTTTGAATAACGCGACAGCCTGCTCTTGCGTCAGTTCGGTTGCTTGCTTACCTTTCTCGGTCAAAGCCCAGACGCCATGCTTGGGCGCAAACATCCATCCAGCCTTGGTCATATAAAAGCGTGCCCAGGCCGCTCGGTTTTCGTATGTTGGCTTGCCGTTCCTATTGACATGCGCCATGTCCTCGGCCGTCAGCCCTTCATGGTTGGCCAGATAGGTATAAACCTGCTTGGGCGTGGCTTGATTGCCCAACTGCTGCATGGCCCGATGCACAGGCGCAAAGTAGCTTACAAATTGCGGTACACCTTCAATCTTGGTGTGAAATAAAGACACGATGAGTCTCCGTTTTGCTGCTGTATGTCAGCCTACTTGTAGAAATAAATCGACCAGCCTTTGGTGGATAAGTCAAAGATTATCAGGTGCTTATCCAGTCTTAACGACTTTTGATCAGATGGCTTCTGTAGATACTGCCAAGTATTGTCACAAAGTAGGTTTTGGGGCTAGGTTCTGCTTCGTAACTCCCGCGCCCTCTTTACCGCCAGAAAAAGTCAAAGCACCGAATAAAACTTAGAGATACCGCAAGCTCAAATTGGCAGCGCAATCGCCACCTTGTCTTTGATCGCCTTGAGCGAAAAGCTGCTGCGAATGGATTTGACGGCGGGGAGTTTGCGCAGCTTTTCCATCAGCAGGGTGGAGAAATGATCCAGATCGCGGGCGACGACCATGAGCATGAAATCCTCGTGACCCGACATGCCGTGGCACCAGACCACTTCGGGAATCAGGGCGATGGCCGCCTCAAAGCGCTGGGCGGAGTCGCCGTCATGGCTGTCCATGCCCACATGCACCACGGCCAGCACCGACAAGCCCATTTTTTGCCTGTCGAGCACGGCGTGATAGCCGCTGATATAGCCCTCGTCTTCCAAGCGCTTTAAGCGCCGCCAGGTGGGCGATTGCGAGAGCGCCAGCTGCTCGCCAAGCTGCGCGCTGCTCAGGCGGGCATCGGCTTGCAGGGCGGCGAGGATGCGGCGGTCGATCATGTCGATTTCTTGTGAGGTTTGCATGAATAATCTACAAAAATTGATATTTAAGAATCATTCAATTCTAATTCGATTGAAGATGAGGTTAAATAGCAATGACTTTTTGCAGCGAGCTGCGTACACTGCCTGCCATGGCACGCGTACAACCCCACTTCCCCAAATTGGTTGACCCTTCGGGCGTCAATTGCTCCAACCAGCCGCGCGACATTGGTATCACGACCGATCAAACTCGTGCCTATGCAGTCAAGCAGACCGACGGCCAGCCACAGGTGCAGTTTGGCGGCACAAGTAATCCGTATGTGGATTACCAATTCATTGATCTGTTGCACACCATGCAAGCGCCGCGAAGCGCAGCGTATGACGAAACATGCTTTCTGGTGATGGGGCAAGTCAAAGAGCTACTCTTTAATGCGCTGCATTTTGAACTTTACAACGCCAAGCACCAGATTGAGAAAGATGAGGTGATCGAGGCGATTCGCATGATCAGCCGCGCCCGCACGATCACCACCTATATTGCGCATTCATGGGATGTGCTCTCCACCATCACAGCAGATGGCTTCAATGAATTTCGCGATTCTCTGGGACAAGCTTCTGGGCAACTGTCGTTCATGTATCGGCATGTGGAATTTATTTTGGGCAACAAAAGTGCTCGGCTGGCTCGCGCCCATTCAAACATTCCGCATGTGTGGCCGAAGATGAAAGAGGCGCTGGAATCGCAGTCGCTCTATGACAGCGTCATCGCCCTGCTCGCGCGACGCGGGTATGCGCTGGACGCGAAAGCACTTTCGCGCGATTGGTCTCAGCCTTATGAACACAATGCCTCGGTTGAGGCTGCGTGGTTAGACATCTATCGCCAAGCCAAAACAGACAACCAACTTTACGAACTTGGCGAGGCCTTGGTCACGCTGGATGATCATATTGGCCAATACCGCTGGCGGCATTTCACCTCTGTCTCGCGCATCATCGGTCACAAACCCGGCACAGGTGGCTCAGCGGGTGTGGGTTGGCTGAGGCATGTGACGGAGCATCGCTTCTTTCCTGAACTCTGGTCGCTAAGGACCTCGCTATGAGCATGAAGGATTTTGAACAAGCTGCTCAGCAAGCCAAGGCATGGGATGCACAAGACCCGCTCGCGCACAAACGTGATTTGTTTCACTTGCCCGAAGGCTTGATTTATCTCGACGGCAATTCGCTGGGTGCACTACCGCGCAGCTTGCCAGTGCGCATGCAGCAAGCCGTGCAGCAAGAGTGGGGCGAGGGGTTGATTCGATCTTGGAACGATGCGGGTTGGTATGAAGCGACGGCGCGTGTGGGCAAACAAATTGCTGCGCTGGTGGGCGCGAAGGCGCATGAAGTGATTGCTTGTGATTCCACCAGCATCAATCTTTTCAAGGTGCTCAGCGCGGCGGCTCAAGCGCTGCCAGAGCGCAGCATCATCATTTGCGAAGAGGGCAACTTTCCCACCGATGCCTACATCACAGATGGCGCAGCCGCTTTGTTTGGTAAGCAAGTGGTGCTGGCAAACCAAGACAATATTGAGGAAAAAGTTGCACAAGCGGGCCAGCAGCTTTGCGCGGTGACGCTCACGCAGGTTCATTACAAAACCGGCCGTATGCTGGATATGGCGCGCGTGACGCAGCTGGTGCATGCTCAAGGCGCTAGCATGATTTGGGACCTGGCACACAGCGCTGGCGCATTGGTCGTACAGCTCAATGCTTGCAAGGCGGATTACGCCGTGGGCTGCGGCTATAAGTATTTGAATGGCGGGCCGGGTGCGCCTGCGTTTGTCTATGTTCGCGAAGATTTGCAGGCGCAGGTGAAGCAGCCCTTGCAAGGCTGGTTTGGTCATGCTTCGCCGTTTACCTTTGACCAAGCCTATGTGCCCGCGCAAGGCATGGCCCGGATGCTGGTGGGCACGACGAGCGTGTTGTCGATGATTGCTTTGGAAGAGGCTCTTCGCGCTTATGAGGGCGTGAGCATGCAGGCGATTCGCGCCAAGAGCGAATCGCTCACACAGCTATTCATCGAGTTGTACGACGCTCATATCGCCCCACTTGGCTTTGGCTTGGCCACGCCTCGTAATGCCGCAGAGCGCGGAAGCCAAGTGAGCTTCACACACCCAGAGGGTTACGCCATCATGCAGGCGCTGATCGAGCGCGGTGTAGTGGGTGATTTTCGTGCGCCGGATATCTTGCGCTTTGGTTTTGCGCCGCTGTATGTGAGTTATGAGAATGTTGTGCACAGCATCCAGGAGCTTTGTGAGGTGATGACCACGGGCCTGTGGCAGCAAGCGCGTTATCAGCAGCGCAAAGCCGTCACTTGATGGCTTGATTCGGTTTGGCCAGCGCGCGGTAATGTGGCGTGAAATCAGGGGAGGTCAGTTGCAAAAGATCATGAAAGCTATCAATCACAAAATACTGAGATTGGTAGGTATCGATCTTGTAGCTTGATGCCATGCATTGCAATAGCTCTGCCTCATTGCGTAGCGGTAAGCGCTGGGGTGCATTTGAATTCACGCTGTAGGGTAACTCGCCCGGGCTGCTCAAGATGCCTGCGCCGTAAGCCCGCACGCTGCCTGCTTCTTGCAACAAGCCAAACTCGATCGTGTACCAATAGAGCCTTGACAAATGCTCCACCGCAGCTTTGCAAGTCGCATCGTTATGCTCAAGCGCATGCGCTTTCAAAGCGCCTTGGCCGTAAGCCTGAATGTGATCCGCATACGCTTGCTCAAACAGCAAGGGAACATGCCCAAAAAGATCATGAAATATGTCAGGTTCGACGACATAGTCCATCTCAGCGGGTGTGCGAATCCAATCTGTCACAGGGAATTTTCGGTTGGCCAGCAGGGTGAAAAATGGCACTTCAGGAATCAACCCGGGTACGCCGACTAATTGCCAACCGGTGGCGGCCAGCAAACGTGCATTGATGTCTTCAAAACGCGGTATACCTTGCGCGGCATCAAGCTGCGGCAGTAAGTCCATGAAGGTTTGCGCTGCCAAGCCGGGCAACAAAGCTGTTTGCCGCGCATAGAGTGTGCGCCACGTGGCGTGGTCATCGGATGTGTATGCCGCGAAATTTTGCTCGCAGGTGTAATCGTCTCGCGCCCGCGCGTAGTCACCGCGCGGCGGGCGATCCGATTGGCCGTAGATGACGGGTTTGACAGCCATGGCCTTCACGCCTTCAAAGCGCCACGCTTGATTTGGTCTAGCTCCATCGTCTCAAACAGCGCTTTGAAATTACCTTCGCCAAAGCCTTCATTGCCTTTGCGTTGAATGAATTCAAAGAAGATCGGACCGAGTTGGTTTTCGCTGAAAATTTGCAGCAGCAGCTCGTCTTTCGTGCCGTCTACCAAGATGTTGCGTGCCTTCAAACCCTCTACATCTTCGCCGTGCCCTGGAATGCGCTTGGGCAAGAGTTCGTAATACGTCTCACTCGTTTGCAAGAGCTTCACCCCCGCCATTTGCAGCGCATCGACCGTGTCATACAAATGCGTCGAGCCCATGGCGATGTGTTGGATGCCTTCGCCGCGATAGCGATCTAGGTATTCCGTGATTTGCCCTGCCTTCTCATTGCCTTCTTCGTTGATCGGAATACGAATCTGGCCGCAAGGGCTGGTCATGGCTTTGCTTTTCACGCCGGTGGATTGGCCTTCAATGTCAAAGTAGCGTACCTCCCGGAAGTTAAACAAGCGCTCGTAAAATTCCGCCCATTCGTTCATCCGTCCACGATGCACATTGTGCGTGAGATGGTCAATGTAGGTCAGGCCGTGGCCGGGTGGGTTGAGGTCAGCTGCTGTGATGCCGGGCAGGGGCTCAAAATCCACATCAAAGAAACTGATGTTGCCCAAATCACCTTCTTTCGCACCATTCTTGCCGCGCCACTTATCGACAAAATAAATCACACTGTCACCAATGCCTTTGATGGCCGGAATATTCAACTCGCCCGGCCCCGCTGTGCCCGCGTAACTCCATGCACCGAGGGAAATCGCGCGCTCATGCGCAAATTTTGCATCCTTCACGCGAAATGCAATCGCGCAAATGCTTGCACCATGGAGTCGCGCAAATCGCTGTGCAAACGAATCCGGCTCGGCATTGATGATGAAGTTAATTCCGCCTTGGCGGTAGAGCAACACGTTTTTATGGCGGTGCTTGGCAATGGGTTGAAATCCCATGCGCTCAAACAATTCACCCATCGCTTTCGGGTCTGGCGCGGCGTATTCAATAAATTCAAAGCCTGCCGTGCCCATCGGGTTGTCCCAAGTTTTTGTAGTGTCCATGCTGCGTCTCTTAAAAACTATCAATGCATGCAATGTAGGCGCACATGAGCTCAAATTTCCTGCAAACTCAGGCGAATTTCTTAAATAATTCGCAGTTTTCATGCAAAATTGCGATCATGGAAGCACTTGACAAGCTAGATTCATCTATTCTGCGCATGCTGCAAGCAGATGGCCGCGCCACTTATGATGTGATCGCAAACGAAGTGGGCCTCTCACCTAGCGCCGTTTTGCGCCGCGTCAAGCGTTTGGAAGAGCAGGGCATCATTGACCGCTATGTGGCCTTGGTCAAGCCCACCAGCCTCGGCCTCGGCCTCGTTGCTTATATCAATGTGCGTTTAGAAAAGCACACCGAGAGCCATAAACGCAATCCGATGGATTTATTTCGCACGGCGGTGCAGGTGTGGCCAGAGGTGGTCGAATGTGCTGCCCTCACGGGGGAGATGGACTATCTTTTGAAAGTTGTCGTACGTGACATGCAGGCCTATTCCCGCTTCGTGATGGACACCTTGCTCAAACATCCGAGCGTGCAAGACTGCAAGACCAGCTTTATGCTCGACAGCGTGAAATCGACGACAGCCTTGCCTGTTTGATGGCTTAACCCTTGCGTCGTAATTCCTGCATGCGCTCTTCAAAGTAGCTGCCAACCGTGTAACGGTCTGACAATTTGATCTCTCGGCGTGGATGCAGAAACAAAGGCAGCGACACACGGCTCTTCGCAGCGCCTTCGCCCACAGGGTTGAGGACGCGGTGCTGCGTGCTCGGGTAATAGTGGCCGCTGGCCTCTTCCAGCATGTCACCGATGTTGACGATCAGTAGGCCAAAATCGCAGGGCACATTGATCCAGTTTCCGTCTTTGCCTTTGACTTGCAGCCCAGGTTCGGTGGCGGCGGGCAAGATGGTGAGCAGGTTGATATCGGTGTGCGCAGCAGCGCGAATCGAGCCTGCTTCTTGTGCGCCGTTCAGCGGTGGGTAGTGAATCACACGTAGCAACGTCTCTTCGCAATCGTCGATCATGCTGGACAGGGGAACGCTGTATTTCGCACGGATATCGGCTGGAGAATTGTCTTCCACCCACTTGAGCAGTGTGGCCGCCAATACTTTGCCTTGCGCGTAGTAGCGCTGCGCTGCATCGCTCAGCTCAGTGGGGTAGCGACCCCAAGGAAAGATATGAAAAAATTCTTTGAAATCTCGAATCGCGTTGCCCTTGGCTGTCTCGCTGACAGCGGTGGAGAAATGGCCATCGAGCTTGACAGGATTCCAGGCGTAGTTTTTTGCAGCACCCGATTGGAAAAAGGCGAGCCATTCGTCGTAAATGCCATGCACGAGTTCGCCGGACAGAGGGTGGTTTTTCAGTACACCGAAGCCGGTGCGATGTAAGCTCTCACAAAAGGCTTGGGGGGCATCTGGCGCGGTGAAATCAACGATGGGGAGAACGGAATTCATTTTCATAACCAGTGGGAGGCTAAGGTGTCTTCAAATACTTTTAAAACGGAGGGCACATCCACCTTGACGGCTACTTTTGAAAGTGGGATCGCGCTGCCAAAGCCGATTTGCGGGAAATCCATCTCCAGGCGATCATGCAAGATGGTCTGGCCTTGCGCGATACCTTCGTTCACGCAGCGCAATCGACCCAGTGTGAAGCTGAATAGCTCAGGATGCAAGAGCGCGATGAATGCGAGTACGTCATGGCCAAAACAGCCGGGATTGTCTTTCAAATCGGGATAGCGCGTGGCATAAAACTGGCCGTAAAAGCGCACGGCGTGCATGAGCGTATCAAACAAGGGATGGCGATGCTGCGCAGCAAGTTTCTCAAACGTAGCCACAGGAACCACCACTTGGTAAGTGACATCCAGCCCCACCATGGTGAGATCGAAACCAGCGGTGAACACCGCGTCTGCAGCATGCGGATCGTTCCAGATATTGGCCTCGGCCACAGGCGACACATTGCCCCCTTCTTTGACAGCGCCGCCCATCAGCACAATGCTTTTGATGAGCTTAGGCAGATGGGGCTCTAGCGTCAACGCCGCCGCAATATTGGTGAGCGGCCCGACGGGCACGAGCGTGATTTGGCCGGGCTGGCTGTGTGCCATGTCGACAATGAATTGCGCAGCGCTGCGTGTATCCGCCGTCATGCCGTTCGTCGCTTGGCGCAAAGGCAAATTGCCCAAACCATCTGCACCGTGAATGAAATCGGGCGGAGCCTCCGCATGCTTGACGAGCGGCTGGGATGCGCCTTGTGCAATGGGGATCGGGCGGCCAGCAAGCTGCGTAAGATACAGCGCATTCGTGGTGGCTTGAGGAGCTGTCACGTTGCCAAAGACGGTGGTGATGCCCACCAGCTCGATACGAGGATGCGCCATTGCGAAACACAAGGCCATGGCATCGTCGACGCCGGGGTCGGTGTCAAAAATGACGCGGTGTGATGAAGAGGTGCTCATAAATCAATGAAAGAAAGCCCGCAAGATATCAAGCTGCGTTTTTCATGAACTGCAGCACGTCCTCACGGAGAGGAATACTACTCTGAGCGCCCAGCTTTGTGCAAGCCAAGGCTGAGGCTGCACTGGCTTCTTGGAGACATTGCTGCATGGGTGCGCCACGCGACAGCGCAGCCACCAGCGTGCCACAGAATGTGTCGCCAGCGGCTGTGGTGTCGACCACCTCAATTTTGTAGGCCTTTTGTTGTATGAAATGGCCTTGATGCAAGGCCACGCAGCCTTGCGCGCCCAAGGTGACGATCACATCAAGCGCATGATGTTGTTGGGACAAGCGTTGTAATTGCGCCAATACATCGCCATCAGAGCCCGCCAACGTGGCCAACTCGCCTTCGTTGACAACGAGTATGTCAACACAGCGCAGCAGTTCAACAGGCAGCGCGCGGGCTGGTGCGGCGTTGAGCACCACCTTGGCAGCTTGCGCACGCGCCGCCTTCGCATACGCGAGCACAGTGGCTACAGGCGTTTCCAGCTGCATCAAGAGATGAGAGATGCGAAGATGTGCAGGCCAGTGCGTGGGCTGCAAATTCTCATTTGCGCCGGGCGCGACGGTGATGGCGTTTTCTCCTTCATCGCTCACGCAGATGAAGGCGGTGCCAGTGGGTTGCGGGCTGCGCACCGCGTGCAATTGCACATTTGCGTCTGAGAGTGAGGCCAACAGCGGCTTGGCAAAATCGTCATCGCCGAAAGCCGCCAGCATTGCAGTGGCTGCGCCGCCTGCTCGGGCGCAAGCCACCGCCTGATTCGCGCCCTTGCCGCCGGGAAAGGTTTGAAACGCTCTTCCCAGCACCGTCTCGCCCGGTGCAGGAATATGCGCCGCGCGAACCACGAAATCAAGATTAGCAGAGCCTGCAACGAGAATCATGATTCATCCAGTTAAATCAGCCATTAGCCCTTATAGCATATGCGTAGTATGCTATATATTTAATAGCATTGCCTAGGCTAGAGGCCTAACACTTGCTGTGCCCATTGTGGCAGAGGTTGGTGCAAGATGCGAGTCACGTTGCCTCTGCAAACGGCCACACGCATCGGGCCAGTGAAGCTGCTACTCACCTCACCCGGGTTGTCATACAGCGTCGCTATATTAGCGCGGCGTACTGCTTGGCCCAAATTCGCGAGCGTGCGGGAATAGCGCTCCAGAATCCGCTGCGCAGGCACATCTCTTGCAGAAAATCGCGCTCATGCAAATCCGCATTGACGAACTCAGCCTCTTTGGGAATCAGCCCATCTAAAACAGCGGCGCGATACAGGCTGGATTAGCCTGGGCCATTGGGCCGGGCCAGCAAATGAATAATGCGACCAGCCATGAAGCAACGATCAAGCGGCCAAGCGCTAAGACCCCTGAGCCGTTTGGGAGGCGGCTTGCTGGCGATTGCCTATCACCACCTCACGCATACGCGTCGCTAAGCTGCCACTGCTCTCGGCCTGCGCAAAACGCGCTTCCATATCATCTAGCAAGGCATCTGCTGGTGAAGCTGCTGCCTTCTGAGTCAAAGCCTGCGCCGCCTCACGCGCCGTCAGCCCGCCATCTTCCACGGCTTTGCCCAACATCGCCCAATACTCAATTTGCCCTGCCGTAGATCGGCGCATGGCAATTGCGGTTTGGCGCGCTTCGATCACCAAAACGCTGGGCAGTTTGACGGAATGGAAGGCAGCGGTTGCGGGGCTTGCAGTGGGCATGGTGAACTCTTGAGCAATGATCAGCGAAGTTTAGCCGAAAGTGGCAATTTGCGCCATTAATTCTTTTTTAGACTATTATTACCAATAAATCTATTTCAAGGGCCATAAAGCATACTTGATCTATCTTGGCGCATTTTTTGCTTTATATGAGTGCATTTTTATAAAATTACATAAAAAAGCACAATTAAAGTGCTTTTTTAGATTCAAAACAGTACATTTTCAAAGAGACTCTCATGGAAGCACTAAAACAGGGCGCATCGCAAGGTGCAGACACGCTATTCATCTTGCTTGGCGCGATCATGGTGTTGGCTATGCATGCCGGCTTTGCGTTTTTGGAGCTAGGCACAGTTCGCCGCAAAAACCAAGTCAATGCGCTTGTCAAAATATTGGTGGATTTCTCCATGTCCACCATCGTGTATTTTCTCGTGGGCTACAGCGTGGCCTATGGCACGAGCTTTTTCGTGGGTGCTGAGACGCTTGCGCAAAAGAATGGCTACGAGTTGGTGAAATTCTTCTTCCTGCTCACCTTCGCCGCCGCCATCCCCGCCATCATCTCGGGCGGCATCGCCGAGCGCGCCAAATTCTGGCCGCAGCTGATTGCCACCGCCATCATTGTGGGCTTTGTGTACCCGTTCTTTGAGGGCATCGTGTGGAATGGCGCTTTCGGCATCCAAGACTGGATCAAAGCCACCACCGGCGAGAATTTTCGTGATTTCGCAGGCAGCATCGTGGTGCATGCCGTGGGCGGCTGGATCGCTCTGCCTGCTGTTATCTTGCTTGGCGCGCGCAGTAATCGTTATCGCAAAGACGGCTCGCTCTCTGCGCATCCGCCATCTTCTATTCCCTTCCTCGCGCTCGGCGCATGGATTCTCTGCGTGGGTTGGTTTGGCTTCAACGTGATGAGCGCACAGAAGCTAGAAAATATCTCCGGCCTGGTTGCCGTCAATTCCCTGATGGCCATGGTCGGCGGCACACTCGCGGCGTTGGCCTTGGGCAAAAACGATCCCGGCTTCGTGCACAACGGGCCGCTTGCAGGCCTGGTGGCAGTTTGCGCGGGCTCAGACATCATGCATCCGCTGGGCGCACTCGCGGTTGGCGCGATTGCAGGCGCGATCTTCGTCGTGATGTTCACCCTCACGCAAAACAAATGGAAGATCGACGACGTGCTCGGTGTCTGGCCGCTTCATGGCCTCTGCGGCACTTGGGGCGGCATCGCCGCAGGCATATTCGGCAGCAAAGCTTTGGGCGGCATGGGCGGCGTATCGCTGACTGCACAACTGATTGGCACCGCCATGGGCGTGGCTTGGGCACTCGTCGGCGGCTTCGTGGTGTATTACGCGCTCAAAACAACGATGGGTTTGCGCATGACGCAAGAAGAAGAATTTGAAGGCGCGGACCTGTCCATTCACAAAATTGGCGCAACGCCGGATCGGGAGGTGAATTGGTAACTCAGCCCATCACCGCCACCATCTCAATCCGAGGTGCAATCGCTCGCACTGTTTTCTGAATCCCGTGGCCGGGGTTGATTTGACGCTCAGAGACGATCAGCCCCATTTTTTCTAGAAGCCCCACATCTTTTGTGACCATGCTGCGCTCGCGTTGCAGGCTGTGCGTGAGCTGTTGGATGGTTTTGGGTTCATGCAAAATTTCTTGCATCAAGCGGCGGCGTGCCTGCGAGAGCACGGTAAACATCCGCTGCGGATCTTCAAACGAGAGCGTCACGCTTTGCTCGATCTTCTCGCCGCGATCCGCGCGTTTGGCGGCCTTGGCAGCGCGAGCAAAGAAATCTTCCACGCTGCCTGTGCGCACCGTGACTTGTTGCTTCGGTTTGTTCATGATGAACCTTTCCTGCGGCGGACAATAGCCTGCCATTCTTGCTGAAACTTTTCTAACGTGTCTTCGTAACTGACAAATTCAACGGGGCTGACTTTGCCCATGAAATGCCTGTGGTGATAGTCATGCGCATTGTCGTAACCCAACACACGCCCATGATCGGCCGCGCATATGGCATGGTTGATGTATGCCAAGTTGTAGCGCGTCACCACCGTTCGCCCTTTGTCTTGATAACCCCACACTTCATAGCTGAGCACGCCGCCCCCAGATTTCGCTTTGAGTTCAAAACGCTCTTGTTCCAAAAGCGCTTCAACAGGCTTTGAGGCTTTTCGTGTGCTCATGAAGCAAGTGTAGCAGATGTGCTTTTGGATTGCACACCAGTAATTTCATCCTATGCCTTGCAAGGCGGTTATGAAGTTGTATCATTTGCAAATGATCACCCTCGACTTCCTCATCACCTCTTTCATCGTCGTCCTCATCCCCGGCACGGGCGCGGTGTTCACCGTCTCCACCGGCCTCATGCGCGGCAAGCGCGCGAGCTTGTGGGCGGCGCTGGGCTGCACTTTAGGCATCGTGCCGCATTTGCTGGCCACCATCCTCGGCCTGGCGGCCATCATGCACACCAGCGCGCTTGCGTTTAGCTTGCTCAAATACGCGGGCGTAGCTTATTTGCTCTATCTGGCCTATGTCACTTGGCAAGACCGCTCAGGCTTCTCATTTGATCAAACGCCTAGCGAAGCCAGCGCTTTGCAGCTCGTGATGAAAGCGATTTTGCTCAACCTGCTGAATCCTAAGCTCACGATTTTCTTCCTCGCATTTCTGCCTCAATTCGTCTCGCCCAGTGCAACATCACCACTCTCGCAGATGCTGATGTTGAGCAGCATCTTCATGCTCATGACCTTCGTCGTCTTCGCCGCTTACGGGCTGCTTGCCCACGCCTTCCGCCGCGTCGTGATGAACTCGCAGCGCGTGCAAGATTGGATGCGCAGGAGTTTTGCGGGTGCGTTTGCCGGGCTGGGGTTGAATTTAGCGCTTACGGAGCAGCGCTAGATGCTATTGAATAAGTAGCACGCAGCGCAGGAGATATAACGGTCATCGACCGAAATTCTCAAAATTTCAAGCTATTTTCTTCGGCCACAACACGCTTCCAATCGCCACCACCATCAGCGCCACGGCCGCCCAGTCTTGCCAGAAGAGCTTTTCGCCGAGCCACAGAGCGCCGGTAAACACGCCGAGAATGGGGATCAGCATCACGCTGAGCGTGGAAGCCACTGGCGGCAGACTGCGAGCGAGGTAGAACCATGTGGCATGAGCAAAGCCGAAGATCAGAATAGCGTTGTAGAGAATGGACAGCCATTCGATGCTGCCGGGCATGCGCCAACGATGTTGCTCGAAGCTGATGGACAAAATACTCATGACGATAGCGGCGAGCACGGTCATCCAAAAAGAAATGGTGAGCGTA
>JANMDE010000087.1:0-4084 GCA_031376105.1 Variovorax sp.
AAGCCTCCGATGCCACTGCGCTGGGCGCCGCGGATTTAATCGCCGCATAATGCCGCAAAGTTTGAAGGCGCGAAGCCAAGCGCAGCATCACCACGCGCAGATCTCGTGAGAAGGCCAGCAGCATTTTTCGGATGTTTTCCGTTTGGCTGGCTGCGCCGGGACTGATGGTAGTTTTTAGCGAAGCAACGCGCGCTTGCCGCTGAATCTGCACCAGGCGCGTGGTCTCCATGGCCAGCGTGGCATAGCTCGCTCCGAAAGCCTTGGTGATCACATCTTGCGGCTTGTTCAGATGCTCGCAGGCATACACCAGATAGCTGGCCGCTTGCATGGCCTCAGAGCCACCGATACTGCTGACAATAGCGGCCACCGCTTCTGCGTGGGCAAAGGTATTCTCCCCAGTATCAAGCGTTTCGCTGGCAATCAAAGGCTCGGCAAACGCTCTCGCCCGCACAAGCGCCCTGCCTTGCTGAGAATCCAGCGCCAAATCATCTGCTGCAAAACTTTGCCCTGCCACGGCCACAGCCGCTGAAATCTCGTCAGCGCTGCCTTGCGTACTCAAGCGTTGCGAATGCTTCATCCGAAAGATCGCTTGCTGAAATTCAGTTCAAGCACCAAAGATAAAATCTTCTATTGCCTTCGTTTGATCCGGCTGCACGAGCGTTGGCGCATGCCCCACGCCCGCAAACTGCACTAATTTTGCCTTTGGGCCACGCGCTTGCATTTGCTTGGCCGTCTCCGCGCTGATCAGGTCAGAGTCCATGCCGCGAATCAGCAGCGTGTCCGAGGAAATAGCGTCATACAGCTGCCAAAGCATGGCTTCGCCCTGAGCCGCCGTCTCAGGCGTGGTGGCACGCACAGGAATCGCAATGCTTGGGTCGTAATGCAGCTTGAAAGGCGCGCCCTGCTCTTCTGTGGCTTGGCGAATCATTGGCTTGGATAGCGCGAGCCATTGCTCAGGGCTGTGCGGTCCAAAGCTGGTAGAAAGCCCCCATAAGTAGTCAACGATCTCCTTCTCTGTGGCAAAGCGTTTGTCTGCGCCCAGATAGCCGCAGATGCGCTGCAAAGCCGACCATTGCACCACCGGGCCAATGTCGTTCAGGATCAGCTTACGCGGCTTCAGGCTTGTCAAAGCTGGCGTGAGCGCGGTTTGCCCAGCCACGGCAATGCCGATCAAGCCGCCCATGCTGGTGCCCACCCAGTCCACCGTTTGTGCGCCTTGGCCTTTGAGCGCCATCAGCAGCGTGACCAAATCCGCCGCATATTGCGGCACTTGATACAGCGCTGGATCAGGCAGCCACTCACTCATCCCGCGCCCCGCCACATCCACGCATACCACCCGGCAGCGCTCGCCATCCTCGCCAATCAAGCGCTGCGCCAGCACATCAAAGTCACGCCCTTGACGTGCCAGAGCATGCACACACAACACCACATGCGGATGATGCGGCTTACCCCAGCTCCAATACGCCATGCGATGCATGCCAGGTTGCGTGCCTGCGTGGTCGCAGTCGAGAAATGATGGTTCAGAAGGACTCATAGGCCAATCATAGTTGACAGATCGCATTCACGGCAACACGCAATCGCCCTTAACGCCGCGCTTCACCTACGTTATTGACAAGTTTGCCCTTCCACCACGATGTCGGGGGTTTTCTTCTTGTCTTTTTCAGGATCAGTGTTTGCGCTGTCTAATGTGGCTTCGGCCTGAATAATCTGTGTGCTCAAGATGATGCTTTGCGTGATTTGGTTGGAATTTTGCTCGGGTGGCAAGCGCCCGGGGCCAAAAATGCCAGCCACTGCCACGCCATCGCTCGTAGGCATGCGCGTTAAGTTCACGCAGCCATTGCAATTGCTAGGCAAGCTGATCTGACCAAAGCGAGAAATCACAACAGCATCTGCATCGGCGCCCGTGCCAGCAAGCAGGGACAGAATGTTCCCGCTGAGCCCGATATCGCCATCGGACAGAATCGTGGCAGAAGCGCCAGAACCTGAGCCGCCTTGAACCACAATATCAGGGGCATTCAGCAGCAGGGTTGAACCTTGCGCGGGGTCAAGCAATGCATACGCGCCAGTGCCTGTGCCGCCGATCACACTTGCCTTCACCGTAGCGCTCGCCTTCATATTGCCCACCACGACTACTTCAGAATACGCATTCAAACCGCCTCCGCCTTGAATCACAAAATTGCCAGTGGAAATAACATCTATCGCACCCGCTGTTCGCACCTGAGCATGCGCCCCGCTCGCCGAGCCGCCAAGAATCGTGATGTCTTGCCCTGAGAATTTAATTGCGCTTGAGGCATTGATATCTACTGGCAACAAGGCATTGCCAATCACCAGATGCCGCCCAGAAAGCAGCTCTACATTCGTGCCTTGCACTGCGCCGCGAACCGCAATATCCACCCCTGCTGCTGAGCTATAGCGCGCCAGCCCGGTAGCGCTCATGCCTCCAAGCTCACTGGCGAGCGTGTTGTTTGCATAAACATCGCCGCCCGTTGCCTGCAAACTCACTTTAGCAGCGGCAAGCTGTACCGCTTGCGAAGCGCTTCCAATGCTGGCTGCGCTCAGTTTGGCTGAGGCTGCGGCAATTGAGCCGCTGGCCTGAGACAGCGTGCCCGTGGTCTGAATATCTATCCCATTCACACCCGCTGCGCTCAGATTACCGAGCGACAAGTTGCCCAGATTTTTCACCGTCATGTCCGCACCCGCTGACCCGCTCAGGCCGCCCAAATGATTGGCTGAACCCAGCAGGTTTAAATTGCCCGTGACGTTGGCGCTAAAGGCTGTGGAATCTATCGCATTGCCCACGCTTTGATTGATGCTAGGGGCTGTGATGCTCACTGTGCCTAGGGCATCAATATCGGGGTTGACCGTCTGAATACTCACTAATGCGATGTTGCCTCCGGTTGCAGAGAAATTGCCAATGCTGTTGCCTGCCTTGGTTAGCGTGATGTTCTGAGCCGCTGCGTTCACGTTCACATTGCCTGCGATCTGTAGCGCCGACCCTGACTGAGTCACGGGTCCTGCCGCTGTCACACTCAAACTTGCCGCCTGAATGTTTGGCAACGGTAATGCGCCGCTATGGCTGAGCCCCACAGCGCCTGTAGCTACGATCGAAGACAAGGCAGCAACACCCGTGTTCGCATTGCGATAACTGATCGTTGAGTAATCGCCACCGATTGCACTGAAACTGCTTGAACCAGAAACATTGACATCCATGTCGACAGTGCTGCTGGCGCTGCGCGCCGTCAGATTCAGAACGGGTGTGGACAAACCTCCCGCACGGGTCGACAGAGCGCCACCAAAATTGACAGCAGAATTCACAGTCACCGAGCCGCCCAAGCTCAAGCCACCGGTATCTGCCAGCTGCAAGGTGCTGGCGTTGATCTGCAAGCCGCCAATATCGTTGGCTGTTTGAAGCCAGTTCACTGCTTGGCCAGCAGCGTTGACCGTTGCCAAGCCCACAACTTCCATCGGTGCAGACTGGGTGACGGGGCCTAGCGAAGTGAGATTGAGCGTGTTTACGCTGCTAGCGCCGAAATTGATACCACCAAGGCGATTGCTGTTGATGGTTGCGGTACCGCTTGTGCCAACTGCATCGAGCAAAACATTGCCAGAATAGCTGCTGGCAATGGGCAGCAAGATATCGCCATTTGAGGAGCTCAAATCCGTGATCCCAGAGATATTCAGCGATGCGCCTTGTGTGATGTTGCCACTGGCAACCACGGTGAGCGGGCCACTGACATTGAGCGTTGATGTGCTTGAGCCGAGTTGAATCGCCCCGCCGCCCAGTTGCACGTTATTGGCTGTGCCGCTGAACGTCAGTGGCGTTGCAGTAATTGAGGTGAGCTGCACTTGATTGGCTGACGCCACATGCACGCCTTGAGCAATGCTGTTGCCAAAGGTCGACCACGACACATTGTTGCTGCCCACATCAAGCTCAATGCGGCCTAAAGTATTGATGCTGGCCACATGGCCAATATTGCTACCCGACGTGACGCTTGCAACGCGCTCGGCAGATGTGGAAAGGGCATTGAGCACGGTTGGCCCAGAAATATCTAGTGTGATGTTGCCGCCTGTGCTGGAAGCGCCT
>JANMDE010000273.1:0-6913 GCA_031376105.1 Variovorax sp.
GCATGGTGGTGCTCACGGTGGCTGTGCTCTTGCCCACCGTGCAAGCTGCGACTTTGGATTTGATCTGGTTTGGCATCTTCATTGTGCTGGTGGTGGAGATGGCGCAGATCACGCCACCTGTGGGCTTCAATTTGTTTGTGATTCAGGGATTGACCAAGTACGACATCGTGCGGATTGCTCGCAATGCATTCCCGCTTTTCATACTGATGATGATGGCTGTCTTGGCCACCTATTTCTTCCAAGACATTGTGCTCTGGCTACCTCGCCAAATGGGCTAGTGGCTCCTTAAAGGAAACATCATGAAAGCTATTGCAATTGCTGCCTTGCTGGCAGCGGGGACGAGTTTTGCCCAAAATTCCGCTTCTATCACTTGGAAGCTCGCCACCGGCTACCGCGCGGAGAGCTTTCATGGGCGAAACTTGAGCCAGTTTGCCGATGACGTGAAAAGCGCCACCAAAGGCCAGCTTCAGATTGAGCTGCACCCCAATAGCAGCTTTGTGAAATTGCCTGAGATTCGCGCTGCAGTGGAGGCAGATAAAGTGCAGGCCGGTGAATCCATCATGAGTGGCCTGACGAAAGACATCCCCACCAGCGGCGCAGATTCAGTGCCTTTCGTGGTGAGCACCTATGCCGATGCATCGCGGCTATGGAAGCTACAACGCCCGCTCACAGACAAGGCTTTCACGCAACGCGGCTTGAAAGTGCTGTATGCCGTGCCTTGGCCGCCGCAGGGCTTGCATAGCAAAAAACAGATCACCACGATGCAGGATTTCAAAGGCACGACCATGCGCACCTATAACCCATCCACCCAGCGAATCGCTGAGCTGCTTGGCGCAAAGGGCGTGGATGTGCCAATGGTGGAAGTGGGCAAAGCGCTCAAAGAAGGGCGCATGGACAGTATGATCACATCGGCCGTGACGGGCGCTGAAAACAAAGTATGGGGCGAGATCAAGTATTACTACGAGATCAATGCTTGGTTTCCGAAAAATATCGTTTATGTGAATTCCAAAGCGTTCAGCGCGCTGCCTGCGCCTGCGCAAAAAGCAGTGATGGATGCTGCTGCTCAGGCCGAGCAGCGGGGCTGGCAGATGAGCCAAAAGGCTGCTGCTGATTCCACTGAAGAACTGCGCGCCAATGGCGTGAAAATCGAGCGCATTCCGCGTGAAATTGAAGTTGCACTCAAGCGCTTGGGCGAAAAATTCTCGCGCGAGTGGGTCACGAGCGTCGGAAACGATGCCACATCCATCTTCACTCCGTACTACTTTGATGGTATTCCCGCACTGGTTAGCGCTCAAACGCCGTCAAAATAACTCTGTATCCTCAAAATCACTATGACTGCACACCACCTTCCCTCCCGCTGGCAATTCTGGATTGACCGTGGCGGCACATTCACCGATATCGTGGGCAAGCGACCTGATGGTTCTCTGGTCACGCACAAGCTGCTTTCGGAAAATCCTGAGCAATACAAAGATGCGGCAGTAGCTGGCATTCGGCATCTGCTGGGTTTGAAGCCGGGTGAGCTGGTGCGCTCGGATTTGGTCGAGTGCGTGAAGATGGGCACCACAGTGGCCACCAATGCTTTGCTTGAGCGCAAAGGCGAGCCGACGCTCTTGGTAACTACGCAAGGGTTTAGGGATGCGCTACGCATCGCGTATCAAAATCGCCCGCGGTTGTTTGATCGAAATATTGTGTTGCCTGAGTTACTCTACAGCGCTGTGATTGAGGCGCAAGAGCGAGTGGGCGCTGGCGGCGAGATTGTCATGCCTTTGGATGAGGCGCTATTAAAACAGGAGCTCTCCGTCCAGTATTTAAAAGGGCTGCGATCGGTTTCTATCGTTTTTATGCATGGCTACCGTTATACAGCGCATGAGCTGGCGGCTGAAAAAATAGCCCGCGAAGTGGGCTTTACGCAGATCAGCGTGAGCCACAAAACCTCGCCCATGATGAAGTTTGTGAGCCGGGGAGATACCACGGTGGTGGATGCCTATCTTTCGCCGATTCTCTCCCGCTATGTGAGCCAGGTGGCCGGTGAGTTGCCAGGCGTGAAGCTGTTTTTCATGCAGTCGTCAGGCGGGCTCACGGACGCGCGAGCCTTCCAAGGCAAGGATGCGATTTTGTCGGGCCCGGCGGGTGGCATTGTGGGTATGGCACGGACTGCCAAAATTGCAGACTTTGACAAAGTCATTGGCTTCGACATGGGCGGCACGTCGACCGACGTGAGCCATTTCGCAGGGGAATTTGAACGCGAGTTTGAAACGCAGGTGGCAGGTGTGCGCATGCGCGCGCCGATGATGAGCATTCATACGGTGGCTGCGGGTGGCGGTTCGATTTTGGAGTTTGATGGCTCGCGCTTTCGGGTCGGCCCGCAAAGCGCGGGCGCGAACCCGGGGCCTGCGAGCTACCGGCGCGGTGGGCCGCTGGCTGTGACCGATGCGAATGTGATGGTGGGCAAGATCCAGCCGCGCCATTTTCCGAAGGTGTTTGGCGCTGCGGCAAATGAAGCGCTGAGCTATGAAGCGGTGCTGATCAAATTCAATGAGATTGCAGGCCGAGTGGGGCGCTCTGCTGAAATCGTGGCCGAGGGCTTTATCAACATTGCTGTACAGCAAATGGCCAATGCGATCAAGAAAATTTCTGTGGCGCGCGGCTATGACGTGACGCGCTATACCTTGCAGTGCTTTGGCGGCGCAGGCGGGCAGCATGCTTGCCTCGTGGCGGATGCTTTAGGCATGACGCGCGTGTTTGTGCATCCCTATGCGGGTGTGCTCTCGGCTTATGGCATGGGTTTGGCGGATCAAAGCGTGATTCGTGAGCAGGCTGTTGAATTGAAACTATCGCAGCAAGCACTCTCGGAGGTGTTAGAAAAGCTTGATGCGCTCTCTATCGCAGCCAGCCAAGAGCTGCATGGCCAGCAAATGGGTCAGGGCGAAGTGATCGTGCATCGGCGCGTACATGTGAAATACGAAGGTACGGATACTGCGCTGGTCGTGCCGTTTGCTGATTTGGCGAGCATTGAAGCGGCGTTTGAGAAGGCTTACAAGCAGCGCTTTGCTTTTCTGATGCAAGGTAAAGCTTTTGTTGTTGAAGCTGTATCCGTAGAAGCTGTGATCAGCGGCGATGCACCTGCCGAAAAGCGCCACGCGCTGCATGAGCCACGCGCTGTGCCTGCGCGAGAGACGGTGAAAATGTTCTCAGGCGGGCAGTGGCATGAGGCCGCTTTGGTGGTCCGCGAAGACATGCGGCCGGGAGATGTGATCCCCGGGCCAGCCATCATTGCCGAGAAAAATGCCACTACGATTGTGGAGCCCGGTTGGGAAGCGAATTTAACGGCTTTAGATCATCTCGTCCTTGAGCGGCGTGCGCAGCGTGCTATAAAATTCGCAGCAGGTACGACCGTGGATCCTGTCTTGCTGGAGGTGTTCAACAACCTCTTCATGAACATCGCCGAGCAGATGGGCTTGCAACTGCAAAACACGGCTTACTCGGTGAACATCAAAGAGCGCTTGGATTTCAGTTGCGCTTTGTTTGATGCTGAAGGCAATCTGATTGCCAATGCGCCACATATGCCCGTGCATTTGGGCTCAATGGGCGAGAGCATCAAAACCGTGGTGAATGAAAACAAAGCCACGATGCAGCCCGGCAATGTGTATGTGCTCAATGACCCGTATCACGGCGGCACGCATTTGCCCGATGTGACGGTGATCACGCCGGTGTATGTGGGCGATGGAAAAAGCCCGCTGTTTTACGTCGGCTCACGCGGCCACCAAGCCGACATTGGCGGCACCACGCCCGGCTCCATGCCACCGTTTTCTACGCGCATCGAAGAAGAGGGCGTGCAGATCAATAATTTCTTGCTGGTCGAGCGCGGCATTCTGCGTGAGAAAGAGATGATCGCGCTGCTGGAAAGCGGCGAATACCCATCGCGTAACCCCTATCAAAACATGGCCGATTTGAAAGCGCAGATTGCCGCCAATGAAAAAGGCGTTCAAGAGCTGCGCAAAATGGTGGAGCAATTTGGCTTGGATGTGGTGCAGGCTTACATGCTGCATGTGCAAGACAACGCCGAAGAATCCGTGCGTCGCGCTTTGGTGACGCTCTCTTCCCGCCTCAAAGACAGCTCGTTTACCTTGCCGCTGGACAATGGCGCGCAGATTAAAGTGGCCATTCGCGTCGACGGCAGAAACCGCAGCGCAGAGATTGATTTCACCGGCACATCCACGCAGCAAATCAATAATATCAACGCCCCCAAAGCCGTGTGCATGGCTGCTGTGCTTTACGTCTTCCGCACCTTGGTAGACGACGATATTCCGCTCAACGCCGGTTGCTTAAAGCCGCTCAAGGTCACGATTCCCGCAGGCTGCATGCTCAACCCGAATCCTCCAGCCAGCGTGGTGGCGGGCAACGTAGAAACTTCTACCTGCATCACCAATGCGCTCTACGGCGCTTTAGGCCTTATGGCGGGCAGCCAGCCCACGATGAATAATTTCACCTTCGGTAACGATCGCCATCAGTATTACGAAACCATCTCGGGTGGCTCCGGGGCCGGCGGCGTGTTTGACGCGACCGGAAAATTAGTCGGTGGCTTTAACGGTACCAGCGTGGTGCAAACCCACATGACCAACTCCCGCCTGACCGACCCTGAAGTCCTCGAATTCCGCTTCCCCGTGCGCCTAGAAAGCTATGAAATTCGGCAAGGCTCAGGCGGCGCTGGCCAGTTCACTGGCGGCAACGGCGGCATCCGCCGCGTCAAATTCCTAGAACCCATGACCGCCAGCATCTTGAGCAACGGCCGCATCCATCCCGGCTTCGGCATGAATGGCGGCAAGCCCGGCGCAGTGGGCCTCAACCGCCTCGTGCGAAAAGACGGCAGCATAGAAGAGCTTGGTCATATCGGCAGCGCGCCTATGGAGGCTGGGGATGTGTTTGAAATTCACACGCCAGGTGGCGGGGGTTTTGGCGCAGCCAAACCAGGATGAGTCAGAACGCTTTGCTTGGATGACCAAAAAAATACCCACCAAAATAGCGATGGAGGCTATCCACAGTCTTGCGCTGGGCAATTCTGCGAGCCAAAGCACGCCGCCTAGCGTGGTGATGACCGGCACACTCAATTGCAGCGTGGCAGCCTGCTGCGTTTTGAGCTGAGGTAAAACTCGATACCAAACCGCATAGCCCAAGCCAGATGTCAAACCGCCCGAGAGCATGGCATAAATTACGCCCGATAAATCAGGCCAGATCCAACGGGTTTGCCATTGACTGCAGGCCAGTAAAAGCAAGCTGAAAGGCGCTGCGCGAAGGAAATTGCCAGCAGTGGTGTGCAGTGGGTCAGCTGAGGATTACCCTAGGATTGAATACGCTCCCATGCCACGCCTGCCAAACCCATAAGCAGGCCAGGTAGCAACGGCGGCGCTTGCAAGCCCGGTAGTAATAGGCCGACCAAACCGAGAAAAGCCACGCCCAAACCCAACCAAGCTAAGCTGCGCAAACGCTGGCCGCGAGCCAGCGCATAGCCAATCATGGTGGCTTGAACCATGGCAAACAAAATGAGCGCGCCTGTGGCTGCGCTGAGCTGACGGTAAGCCCATGTGAACGCTACGGCGTAGAGCAAGAGTGCCGCAGCGCCGCCCCAATGGCCTGCGGCAAAAAGGGAGGTCAAGCCTGCTCTATGGCTGCGATCTTGATACGCACAAAGCATCAGCAACACCGCCGCGCCACTGCAGATGCGAATGCTGGTGAAACTGGCTTCGTCAATGCCTGTGCCCTGCAAGGCGGCGCGAGTGAGCAAAGAGTTGCCGGCGAAAGCTAGCAATGCCAAACAGATCAAAGCAGCCAAAAGCACATTTGAAGAGCCTTGTTGATTCGGTTTAAGCGGGCGATTGGACATAAAAATGAAGCTTAGAGGGTTTAGAAGCTCGGCTTCTCTTTCAGACAGAAATCGGCTTATCGCCCTTATATATACTACATAGTATGCTATAGAAAATATAGTAATACAGTTCACACGCCCGCATGTCGCAGACGCAGGAAAGCAGCGAAGCGTGGTTTGCCACCCGGCGTTACGTCGCGATAACTGTAGGTAATAGTGCTGCCGACGGCAGGGGGGTTTCTGCGCTGTTCGTCTGAGAAGCCCGTACCGATTTTGACACTGTGGCCGCCTTCTGTTTTGATTTGAAGTGCGCCGAGCATGCCTGCATATTTGCCTTTGCCGGGGATGTGGGCAGTGACGATGCCCTCTGCATCAGACACGGGTTTGAGCTTGAACAGCACGGTGCTCCTGCCTTGCATCACCGGCGCAGAGGCCAAATGCAGCATTAAGCCTTCGCCGCCTTCAGCGGTGATTTGCTTGAGCTTGGCCTGCAAGGCTTTTTCATCGGCTAGCTTGAATTGCTCCACCCATTGCAATTGCGGCCAATTGGCTTGCTTGACCAGCGCTTGCAGCTTCGTGCTGCGCTGCGCAAACGTGCCGTCACCCGCAGGCAGCTCAAACACCATGTATTGCACTCGCTGCCATTCAGCATCCACGGCTTGCAATTTGCGCACAATGCCCGAGAGCTCATCAAACTTACCTCTGGCCAACCACAGCTCACCATCCAGTGGCGTGACGGGCAGCTTGGCTATGAACCAAGCGGGAGCGGCGATGCTTTGCCCGCTGCGAAATTTGAGTGTCTTGCCATCCCACAAAGCGCGCACACCATCGAGTTTCTCGCTCACCAAGTAGAGGCTGGGATCTATGCCGGGTTTGTAATCTTGCGCGAGCAGGGCGCTGCTGTTCTTGGCGAATGTCGCTAGCGGGGCGAGCAAGCTGAGGATGATGATGTTTCGGCGGTTGATTGGCATGGTTTGATTTCTTGAGATTAGTTGAACAGCCGGACGCAAAAGTCGCAGAAGTTGCGCAAAAGACGCAAAAAAGAAAGTCTAA
>JANMDE010000277.1:0-6905 GCA_031376105.1 Variovorax sp.
TTCGACGACCGCCAACTCGTTGAACCCCAGGTCTCGATAGATTTGGGCAAGGCTCACACCTCGACTTGCGCGGTCCTCGTCCGCCAGGTCAAACGCCACGCTTACGCCCTGCCCGCCTGCGGCCAAGGCCTTACGGTAAAACGCATTCGACTCTTCAGCGGTAGAAAACCCCGCGTATTGCCGAATCGTCCATGGCCGCACCGCATACATCGTGGCCTGCGGGCCGCGCAGGTAGGGCTCAAAGCCCGGCAGCGTGTGGGTGTGCGGCAGGTCCTTCACATCGTCCGCTGTGTACAGCGGCTTCACAGCAATGCCATCGGGCGTGTGCCAGTTAAGCGCATCTACATTGCCACCGGGGGCAGATTTGGCAGCGGCCTTGGCCCAGTCGGCCAGCGTGGCGGTTTTGAAGCTGTCAGGCGCAGAGCTAGCGGGCATTGAATTAACGGGCTTTGGGTTGTCAGTCATACCCCGTATTTTACCCAAATTTTCATCCGTAATTATGAATTCAAAATTCAGTTTCGTGTAAACTAAGCTTCCAATGAACGCCCCCGTCCCCCACAGCCGCCTAAAGCCACGCCCCCTCTACGAAGAGGTAGCCGAGCTCCTGCGCCAGCGCATCTTCGCAGGCAAGGCCAGCGACATGGAACCCGGCGCTTGGATAGACGAGCTGAAGTTAGCCCAAGAGTACGGCATCAGCCGCACCCCCCTGCGCGAGGCCATCAAAGTGCTGGCCGCCGAGGGCCTGGTCACCATGAAAATGCGGCGCGGTGCCTACGTGACCGAGGTTAACGCCAAAGACCTGCGCGACGTGTTCCACCTCATGGCCGTGCTAGAGGCCGACGCAGCGGGCACCGTGGCCAGCACCGCCACCGCAGCGCAGCTGCAAGCGCTAGAGGCCCTGCACCAGCAGCTAGAAAAAGCCGCGCGAGACCGCAAAGATCACCTCAAATTCTTCCAGCTCAACGAAGCCTTCCACGTCAAACTGCTAGAAGTAGCCAACAACCGTTGGGCAGGCCAAATGGTGGCCGACCTGCGCAAAGTCATGAAGCTCAACCGCGCGCAGTCCCTGCTCAAGGCCGGGCGGATTGAAGAGTCACTGGCTGAACATGCGGCCATCATGGCGGCGCTCAAAAAGCGCGATGCGGCGGCCGCGCAGGAGGCGATGCGCTCGCATATTGAGAGTGGGCAGGAGGCGGCAGGTTAAAGCGTTTGCCATGTGGTTTCAGCTGCTAACGGTGCAATAGGTAGCAAAGAGCGAGGGAATTTTGTACAATACAGCTTTTGAAAAGCCATTTAGTACAAATGAAACCTGCAAACCCTTTCGTTCCCAGAGCCGCTTGGCCGACTGTGGTTCGCTTGGCCGCGAGCTTTCCGGTCGTAGCGCTGACTGGCCCCAGGCAGTCTGGCAAAACCACTTTGGCACGGCAAGTGTTTGCGCACAAGCCTTACCGCACGCTCGAAGATGCCGAGACCCGCAACCTTGCGCTGGCAGATCCGCGTGCTTTTTTAGCGCAGTTTCCCCATGGTGCAGTGCTGGATGAAATTCAGCGTGCACCTGAGCTACTTTCTTATTTGCAAGGTGCAGTAGACGAGCGCGGCGCGATGGGTGACTTCATCATCACTGGTTCGCAGCAGTTTGGCCTGCTGGAGTCCATTTCACAGTCGCTGGCAGGCCGGGTGGGCTTGGTGCAGCTACTGCCCCTCTCGCTAGCGGAAATCTCAACGGCTGCCAATTGGACCCCCACAGACCTCAACACCTTAATGCGCACTGGCGGCTATCCAGCTTTGTATGACGCCCGCCGTGGAACTGCCACGCAAAGTCTGCTGCCTGCGGATTGGCACCGCGCCTACATCGCTACTTACATCGAGCGCGATGTGCGCCAGGTGCTGGGTGTACGCGATTTGGCAGGCTTTGAGCGCTTTGTACTCATGTGCGCCGCGCGCAGCGGCCAGTTGCTCAATATTCAATCGCTAGGTGCCGACTGCGGCATCAGCGCCAGTGCTGCACGGCAATGGCTTAGCGTATTGGAGGCCAGCTACGTCATTCGGCTGCTACAGCCTTGGCATGAAAACTTCGGCAAACGCCTAGTAAAAATGCCTAAGCTGTATTTTTATGACACGGGTTTACTCTGCCATTTGCTGCGCATAGAAAGCCCCTTGGCGCTGGCAACGCACGCCATGCGCGGCGCTATTTTTGAAACTTGGGTGCTCAGCGAAACCCTCAAGCACCGACTCAACCAAGGCTTGGCTGCAGACATCTATTTTTGGCGCGACAACCATGGCGTAGAAGTCGATTTGCTGTACCCACACCAAGGCTTACTGCATCCGGTGGAGATCAAATCCGGCATCACCTTTGCCACCGACTGGCTGCGCGGCTGCGAAATGTTCAGGCGCTACGCCGGGGAGCGCAGCGCATCCGGCGTGGTGGTGTATGGCGGCGAGAGCAGCTTTCAGCTGCTCGGCAACCAAGTGATGTCCTGGCAACGGTTTAAAGGATCGACGAGCTGAAGCTGAAGTGATGAAGCTCAACCGCGCGCAGTCGCTGCTCAAAGCCGGGCGGATTGAAGGGTCACTGGCTGAGCATGCGGCCACCATGGCGCGGCGCTCAAAAAGCGCGATGCGGCGGCAGCGCAGGTTGCGATGCGCTCGCACATTCAGAGTGGGCAGGAGCCGGTGGCCCAAGCAACGCAGCTTGGTTGTGTAAACTTCCTCAGCCCACAACCGACAATACACCTACTCCGCGGCGAATCGCAGCGGCTCTCAATGGATGACACTGAAATGACAAACTACGATTTCGACCTTTTTGTGATCGGCGCTGGCAGCGGCGGCGTGCGCGCAGCGCGGATGGCGGCGCAGACTGGAGCGCGCGTGGCGGTGGCTGAGAGCGGCGCGTTGGGTGGCACTTGTGTGAATGTGGGCTGCATTCCGAAGAAGCTCTATAGCTATGCGGCGCACTATGCGGAGGCTTTTGAGCAGGCTAAGGGCTACGGCTGGCAGGTGGATGCGCATCCGGCTTTGGATTGGAAGACGCTCAAGGCCCATCGCGCGCAAGAGGTCACGCGGCTCAATGGCGTCTATGGCCGCTTGCTCGATGGCGCGGGCGCGAAGCTGATTCGCGGTTGGGCGCAGCTGGTGGATGCGCACACGGTGAGTGTGCAGACTACGGAAGGCGAGCAGCGCTTTACCGCTAAAAGCATTTTGATCGCTACCGGCGGCAAAGCCTTCAAGCCCAGCTTTGAAGGGCACGAGTTGGCGATCACGTCGGATGATATGTTTGACCTCGATCCCTTCCCGCGCCGCTTGGTGGTGGTGGGCGGGGGCTATATCGCGTGTGAATTTGCGTCGATCTTCAATGGCCTGGGCTCAAAGGTCACGCAGCTGTATCGTGGCGAGCAGGTGCTGCGCGATTTTGATGAGGATGTGCGCAGCTTCATTGCTGCGGAAGTACGCAAAGCGGGGGTGGATCTGCGCGTGAACACGGATGTGACGCGCATCCTCAAAACGGTCGATGGTTTGGAATTAACACTCACCGATGGCAGCACGCTGCAAGCCGATGTGGTGCTCTATGCCACAGGACGCATCCCGCATGCGCAGGGCTTGGGGCTAGAGGCGCTGGGTGTGCAGCTCAAGAGCAATGGCGCGGTGGTCGTCAATGAGGTGTATCAAAGCTCGGTGCCTTCGATTTACGCGGTGGGCGATGTCACTTCCCGGGTGCAGCTCACGCCGGTGGCTTTGGGAGAAGCGATGGTGGTGGTGGACCATCTGTTTGGCGATAACCAGCGGCGCATGGGCTACAACTACATTCCCACCGCCGTGTTTACGCATCCCAACATTGGCACGGTCGGGTATAGCGAACACGATGCGCGCGCCAAGTTTGGCCAAGTGCGTGTTTTTAAGACTGATTTCAAGCCGCTGGTTCATACATTGAGCGGCAGCAGCGAGCGCTGCATGATGAAGCTGATTGTGGACGCGGCCAGCGATCGGGTCGTGGGTTTGCACATGGTGGGGCCAGAAGCGGGCGAGATCGTGCAAGGCTTTGCCGTGGCGATGCGCGCTGGTGCCACCAAAGCGATTTTTGACAGCACCATTGGGATTCATCCCACCATGGCCGAAGAGTTTGTGACGATGCGGCAGGCGGTTAGCTAAAGCGTTTGACAGCCTCTTGCGCTATTTGCAAGCCATGCTCCTGCACAAAATGCCCTGCTTGGGGCAGAAGTATTGGTTCGGGGCAGTTTGCAATTTTTTCGCGCAAATCGCGCATAGTGGCCTCGCCCAGCACGGGATCTTGCAAGCCAATGGCCATCAAGCTTTGGCCTTGCCATTCCTTGCGCCAAAATTCTCTGGCTCGGCGGCTTGTAGCTGCACCATCGCTGCTCTCAAACTCGGGCACCATGGCTGGGAAGGCGCGGGTAGCAGCGCGGTGGCCAGCATCGGGAAACGGGGCCATATAAGCCGCGCATTCTGGCGCGCTGATTTGCGGGTTGCCGCGTGAGAAGAGCTTGGCGATATCGAAGTCTGGTTTTTTGGCGCACATCTCGCGCCAGGCTTTGAAGCCGTCCGTGAGTGGCGCATCGCCGCAGGCTAATGTGGTGTTCATGACCAGCAAGCCTTGGTAGCGCTGCGGCGCGTCCAGGGGCAACGTGAGGCCGAGGATGCCGCCCCAGTCTTGCACGACGAGGACGACGTTTTGCAAGTTCATGCGTTCGATGAATTCGAGCAGGCATTGGCGGTGCCAAGTGAAGCTGTGAAAACTGTCTTTTTTAGGTTTGTCGCTGCGACCGAAGCCGATCATGTCGGGCGCAACAACTCTTGCGCCGCTTTGCGCAAAGACGGGGATCATTTTGCGAAAGAGGTAGCTCCAAGCGGGGTTGCCGTGGAGACAGAGATAAGTGATGTTCGCATCCTTGGCTCCCTCGTCCAAGTAATGCATGCGCAGGCCTTGCAGGGCGGGCAGATCGCTCAGGTAATGTGGCTCGAAATCATAGCCTGGGAGATGCGTGAATTGGCTCTCGGGCGTGCGCAATGCATCGGGGCGAAGCGGATGCTTGGCGAGTGCTGCCTGCTGCTGCATAAGACGCTTTCCGGCGAAAAAATCTTGTAATAAATGACTACTCGCCCTTATATTATCTGCATAGTTTGCTCCTAAATCCGTAGCACTTTGCATGAGCGTTTGGTGATTCAATGCCGTGTTAAACAGGTTGACGACAGATCCAGCAGCGCCTGTTTTCGGCTCTGGCGCGGCATACACCACGCGGCGAATACGTGAGTGCAAAATCGCGCCTGCACACATCGCGCACGGCTCCAGCGTCACATACAAATCGCAGCCATCGAGCCGGTAGTTTTCTAATTTTTGTGCAGCGGCTCGCAGCGCGTTGATCTCAGCATGCGCTGTTGGGTCATGTGAGCCTATCGGACAATTGCGCCCAACTGCGATCACCTGCCCGTCTTTGACGACGACCGCGCCCACCGGCACTTCGCCCTGTGCTGCTGCCTCGCGGGCTTGGCTGAGTGCGAGTTCAAGGAACTGCGTGTCTTTTGAAGTGTCCATAGGAAAACAGTTTAAAGTAAACCTATGAACAAAATCTTTTTGAGCCTTTTCGCCACTGTAGCGCTGGCCACGGCGCAGTTCGCAGCAGCGCAAACCGCCTCCACGCCAGCCAACGCCACATTAAGCTTCGTGCGCGAGCTGGGTGATGTGCGCCAATACCGCTTACCCAACGGCTTGCAGGTGCTGCTGCTGCGCGACACGCAGCGCCCAGCGATGAGTGTGAACATCACCTATCGCGTCGGCTCGCGACATGAGGGCTTGGGTGAATATGGCGCAGCGCATTTGCTCGAACACATGCTTTTCAAGCCGAGCGGCCCGGGCACACCGCCGAAATACAACGAGTCCAAAACCGATATGCAAGCCTTGGGCATGCGCTGGAACGGCACCACGTCGTACGACCGCACCAACTATTTCGCCCATTTCGTCACCGACGACGGCAAGCTGCCCGAGCGGCTAGATTTCATGATCGGCTGGCTCGCCGCCATGATGACGCAAGCGCGCTTCACGCCGGAGGACTTGAAAAGCGAAATGACCGTGGTGCGCAATGAATTTGAACGCGGCGACAACGAGTCTAGCCGTATTCTTGGCGATCGCATGCGCAGCGCTGCTTACACCACCCATGGCTACGGCCACCCGGTGATCGGAACACGCGCAGACATTGAAAACGTGCCTCATGAGCGCTTGGTGAGTTTTTACAAACAGCACTATCGCCCCGACAATGCCACGCTCATCGTGGCCGGAGATTTCAACCCTGATGAAGTTAAGACCCGCATCTGGCGCGAATTCAGTAGCATCGCCAAGCCCAATGCGCCACTACCCAACACCTACAGCGCCGAGCCTCCGCAAGAAGGCGAAAAACTCGTGACCTTGCGCCGCACCGGCGGCCTAGCCAGCGCCGCTGTGGCTTACCACGGCCCCGCCGGCCCCACGCGCGAAGCGATGGCTGCCACACTGCTGGCCACCACACTTGGCCAAGAAGGCGGGCCGCTGGCCAAAGCGCTCACGATGCAAAATTTATCAGTGACAGAGTGGGCTTATTACCGCGCCCAGCGCGAGCCTTCACAGCTCTGGGCGGGCATTGGTTTGCCCGAGCGCGCTGCCACGGATACTGATGCGCAATTTGAAGTCAAAGCGCAATCGTCAGCTGCCGCGTTGGCCAAAGTGGTCGAGGTGTATCGCCCCACAGCGCAAGAGCTAGAAACGGCGCGTGGCAGCATTCAAGCAGGCCAGCGCGCATTGTTTCGTAACAGCGAAGCGATGGCGTCATCTTTAAGCGAGGCGGTGGCTGGCGGCGATTGGCGGCTGCTGTGGCTGCAGCGCGAACTGATCGCGCAAATCACTTTGGAAGAAGTCCACA
>JANMDE010000320.1:0-6053 GCA_031376105.1 Variovorax sp.
GGAGGAGGCGCTGGTAGGTGACACGCTCGGGGGCAGGGTGCTTTGCGTTTTGGCTTTTTCTTTCTCGGCGATGAGGCTGAGTAAGGGGTCAATCGCCTCGGTGGGATACAGATCAAACACCAAGCGGTGTTGATAAGCGGCGATCGGCGGCAGATTAAACACTTGGGGCAGGGCGCTTTGCTTTAAATCAACCACCAGCCGCACAATGCCTGGCGCGAATTGCCCCACGCGGATACCGCTGATGAATGGATCATCACTTTTCACGCTTCCCACCAGCTCGCGCAGCTGTGGAGAAAGCTCAATGCCTTCAATGTCCACCGCCAAGCGCGGCGGGCTGGCGACGAAGAATTGGCGGGCTTTGAGCAGGCCATCGCTTTCAATCGTGACCCGGGTGTAATCCTGCGCAGGCCACACCCGAACTCCTAAAATCGTAGCGCCCCAGGCAATATCTGCAAAGCCTAGGAGCAGAACGAGGCTTCCAAATTGCAGCGCGTCGCGGCGCGTGGGGGAGCTCATGCCAGCAGCTCCTGGCCAACAACAGTGAAGGCTTCTAAGCGCACTTGGCGCGAATCATCGCCATTGGCTGTGATGTGCAAAGCCAGATCAGGTTGTGGCAACACGCCCCGAGCCTTTTCAGGCCATTCCACCAGCTTCAAGCCCGGGCTGGCCAGCAAATCCCGAAAACCCGCCTCTTCAAACTCACGCGGATCAGCAAAGCGATACAGATCAAAATGCCAGATGTTCAGCTCGCCAAGCGCCGTGGCCACCGTGTAAGGCTCGACGACGGCATAGCTGGGGCTTTTGATGCGGCCTGGCACACCCAAAGCACGCAACAGATGCCTGACCAGTGTCGTCTTACCAGCGCCCAGATCACCATGCAGCTCGATCAATGCGTTGCGCAAAGCAGGGCGTTGGGCCAGCTGCTCGGCAAAGGCTTGCGTGGCCTCTTCAATCGGCCACGCAACAGTTTCTACAATCAACGGGTGCTTAACACTCAAACCAAAATCCATCCTGAAGAATTCATGCCCAAGCTACGCGCTTGGGCCACAGAACTTGGATTGTCTCAAATCGGCGTGGCGGGCGTGGACCTAGAGGATGCTGAGCCCGGTCTGCAAGCCTGGCTCGATGCCGGTTTTCATGGCAGCATGCATTACATGGCCTCTCATGGCATGAAGCGCGCTCGGCCTGCACAGCTCGTGCCCGGCACACTGAGCGTGATCACGGCGCGGGTGGATTATTTGGCGCCCAAGCAGGGCGAGAGCTGGCAGGCGATGGAGTTTGCTCGGCTAGATCGTCCTGATGAGGCCATCGTTTCGCTCTATGCCAGAGGGCGGGATTATCACAAGGTGCTGCGCACGCGGCTGCAAAAACTAGCTAACAAAATTGCCCAAGAGATTGGCCCCTTTGGGCACCGCGTATTCACCGATTCCGCTCCCGTTTTAGAAGCCGAGCTGGCCGCAAGAAGCGGCATCGGTTGGCGCGGCAAACACACCCTGATTCTCTCGCGTGAAGCGGGAAGCATGTTTTTCTTAGGAGAAATTTATGTGGACTTTGTTTTGCCAACAACAGCGCCCGTCGTCAGCCACTGCGGTAGTTGCACCAGTTGCATCGACGTGTGCCCTACCAATGCAATACTTAAGCCCTACACATTAGATGCAAGGCGCTGCATTTCATACCTCACGATTGAGCACCATGGCGCGATTCCACTGGCGCTACGAGCCCTGATCGGCAACCGCATCTACGGCTGCGACGATTGTCAACTCGCCTGCCCCTGGAACAAATTCGCAAAGCGCAGCGCTTTGCCAGATTTTGATGAACGCGCAGGTTTGTCAGGCCAGCAATTGGTGACGCTCTTTGCTTGGGGCGAGGAAGATTTCCTGCGCTACACCGAGGGCAGCGCGATTCGCCGTATTGGGCATGAACGCTGGCAGCGCAATATTGCAGTAGCCATGGGAAATGCGTTGCGCAATCCTCTGCTGGCCGAGGCTGATGCGCAGGCGATCCGGCAAATTCTGGGCGATAAAAAACCCAGTGTCAGCGCTCTCGTGATGGAGCACATCGACTGGGCTTTGGGAAATATCTAAAACCGAAGACAGAACTTCCGGACGCAAAAGACGCAAAAGTTGCGCAAAAGACGCAAAAAAGAAAACAAAAAAGAAATTCAAAAAATCATGAGATTTTGAAATTCTAAAGTCCAATCTCTGATGTTCTTTTCTTGGTATTTTTTGCGTCTTTTGCGTAACTTTTGCGCCTTTTGCGTTCGGTATTCGGAATTAAAAGAGCGGTCGAGTATTACTCCACCTTCGCCTTATCCCGCAAACCCTTCTGATAAGCCTGCAGTTTTTGCTGTTGTAATTGCTGAGCAATTTGTGGCTTGACTTGCTCCATGGGGGGCAATTGGGTTTCGCGCACGTCATCAACGCGGATGATGTGGAAGCCGAATTGGCTTTTCACGGGGGTTTCTGTGAATTTGCCTTTGGCCAGCTTGACCATGGCTTCAGAGAACTCTTTCACATAGCTGCCGGGTGCGGCCCAATCCAGATCGCCGCCGTTGGCACCGGAGCCAGGATCTTTCGAGTTTTTCTTGGCCAGATCTTCAAACTTGGCACCTTTTTTCAGATCGGCAATCAGTTTGACGGCATCGGCTTCTTTTTCCACCAAGATGTGGCGAGCGCGGAATTCTTTGCCGCCGTTGGCTGCGGCGAATTTATCGTATTCCGCCTTGATGTCAGCATCAGTGATTGGATTTTTCTTTTGGTATTCACCAAACAGCGCGCGGATCAGCACGACCTGACGGGCTTGCTCCATTTGGCTTTTGTAATCATCGCTGCCATCCAAACCCATTTTTTGGGCTTCTTGCATAAAGACTTCGCGGTTGATCACTTCTTCTTTGATCTGACCTTGAATATCGGGCGTGACAGGGCGGCCTTGGCTCGCCACCTGCTTGACGAGCTCGTCTACACGGCTGGTGGGCACGGGCTTGCCGTTCACGATGGCCAGGTTTTGCGCCATGGCGGCAGAGGCCAAGAGGCTCAGAGCAATGGCAGATAACTTCAACTTCATGGGAGTTTCCTCAAAAAAATCAAACAAAACTTCAAACAATTTCTATGGCCAAGGCATGCAAGCCCCGTGCGATAAAACCTTGGCACGCATCATACACAAGCCGATGCTGGCCCACGCGGTTTTTGCCGGCAAACAAAGGCGAAGCGATGCGCACGCGCAGATGCGTGCCCACGCCGCTGCCATCTGGGTTGCCGGCATGCCCGGCATGGGCGGCTGATTCATCCATCACTTCGAGCTGGGTGGCACTTAAATGTTCCTGCAAGTGGCGCTGCACTTCTTCGGCGCTGGCGATCATTCTTCGTCCTTAGGCAGGTATTTTGCGATGTAAAAACCCTGAGCCACCAAGAATACGATGGGGAAAGCATAGCCCCAAAGCTTGAAATTGACCCATTCGTCAGTGGTGTAGAAATAAGCCACAAAGGCATTGAGCGCGGCCATGGAGAAGGTGTAAGCCACCCAAGCCACGGTGAGATTGCGCCAAATTTGCTCAGGCAGCGTGAGCGCATTTCCCAGCATCATGCGCAAAAAATTCTTGCGAAAGCCCCACAGGCCAATGGCTAGCGCCAAGCCCATGGCGGTGTACAGCACGGTGGGCTTGATTTTGATGAAGCGCTCGTCGTGGAGCAGCAGCGTCATCGCACCAAAACCGAGCACCAGACCGAGCGTGACTTTGTGGATCATCTGCAAGCGGCCGTCCAACTTGTAGAGGACGGCCATCTGCACGATCGTGGCCACCATGATCACGCCCGTGGCCACGTAGATGTCGTACATCTTGTAAGCGCCGAAAAACAGCAGGATCGGCAAAAAATCGAGAAGTTGCTTCATTTTTTCAAGTCAAATCGGCCAGTAGCCGCTGTAGATATTGCACAGTGTGCTATGAATTTTATATCACTCTGGCTTGAAATCCAGTGAGGCGGAGTTCATGCAATAGCGCAAACCGGTGGGCGCTGGGCCGTCGTTGAAGACATGGCCCATGTGTGCGCCGCAATCCGCGCAATGCACCTCGGTGCGCTTCATGAACAAAATCCCATCGACCTTCTCGCCCACGGCATCTGTAGCGAGCGGCCTGTAAAACGAAGGCCAGCCGGTGCCACTGTCGTATTTGGTTTCTGAGCCAAACAGGGCTTTGCCGCAACAAATGCAGTGGTAAGTGCCTGCCTGCTTGTTGTCAGCATATTTGCCAGTGAAAGCACGCTCGGTGGATTCGTGTCTGGTGACATCGAAGGCCAAGGGTTCTGCGCCTTTGGCTTTGAGCTCGGTGCGCCATTGGTCGTCGGTTTTGGTGATTTTGAAAGTGGTCATGATGATAGGAGTTTGAAGAAATGAATACCGGACGCAAAGGGCGCAAAAGTTACGCAAAAGACGCAAAAAAGAAAAATGCAAAGTTTGGTGCAAGTAAACGCGAGAGGTAGAAGTGAAACTTCATTTCTAAATTTTCTTGTATTTTTTGCGTCTTCTTCGTAACTTTTGCGCCTTTTGCGTCCGGTATTGGGTTTTAGCTCTCAAGAAGAACAAGAAATCTCAATCGTAGAGGCCCAGTCGGGTGGGAAAGTTGCGTACGTTTCCATGCCTACTTTCTCCTCAAAAGGCGATTCCAGTAAGCCTTGTAGTCGCGCCAACTCATTGAAATCTTTCAGTTTTGCAGCCCGTATGGCTTGCTCGCCTAGGTGGTTACGCAGCACGTAGGCAGGATTAGTTTTGAGCATTAAATCGGCATTTTGCCCTTGTATTATATGAGAAGAATGCTCCTGAAATGATAGTAACCATGCATCAAAAGCAGGGCGATCTAGGAACAGATCGCGCACCGGATCAAACTGTTGCATGGCCACCGCGTGACTGAACCGCCGCCAGAAGATCGTGTAATCCACCTTATCTTTGGCCAGCAGCTTCAAGATGCCTTCAATCACGGCTTTGGAGGCTTCCGTCGCGGGCGATTCAGGCAGCCCGAGCTTGGCCAGCATACGTGCATGCAGCTCAGCGGGGAAGATCGTCTTATAAGGCTCCAGCGCGGCCACCGCCTCATCGGGCTCGCCGTCGGGCGAAATCAGCGGGATCAGCGCTTGGCCTAGGCAAAAGAGGTTCCAGTAGGCGATGTTAGGCTGCTTGTTGTAGGCGTAGCGGCCGCGATCGTCCGAATGATTGCAAATGTGGTTCGGGTCAAACGCATCGAGAAACTGAAACGGGCCGTAATCCATCGTCAGGCCCAGAATGCTCATGTTGTCCGTGTTCATCACGCCGTGGCAAAAGCCGACAGCCTGCCACTGGGCAACCATCTTGGCCGTGCGTTCGCTCACGGCTTGTAAGAGCGCGGCATACGGGTTCTTGGCTTCTTTGCAATCGGGGTAGAAGCGCTCTACACAATAATCTGCCAATTTCTTGAGCTCTTCCGTCATCCCGTTATAAGCAAAGTGCTCAAAATGCCCAAAGCGAATGAAGCTCGGCGCCACGCGGGTCACCACCGCTGCCGTTTCAATCTCTTCCCGCCGAATCGGTGCGTCTGAGCCCGTAACGCATAGCGCCCGAGTGGTAGGAATGCCCAAGCCATGCATCGCCTCAGAGCAAAGAAACTCCCGAATCGAGCTGCGCAGCACCGCCCGCCCATCGCCCATCCGCGAATAAGGCGTGCGCCCTGCGCCCTTGAGCTGAATCTCTTGCGGCTGGTTTTGTGCATTCCGCATCTCGCCCAATAAAATCGCCCGCCCATCACCCAGCTGCCCCGCCCATTGTCCAAACTGATGCCCGCCGTATACGCTGGCCAGCGGCTGGCTGCCGGGGAGCAGGGCGTTACCGGTCAAAGCCTGTAAAGCTTCGTTGCTTTCCAGCCAGTTGTCTTCTAAGCCCAGCGCCTGCGCCACGGCGCGGCTGCGGCCGACCCAGTATGGCGAGGGCAGAGGTTGAGAATTCAGAAAAGTGTAAAACTGCGCACCGAGTTGAGCGAAGCTTTGATGATTAGGCGAAAAGTGCATGCCTTTATTGTCCCAGACCGGCTC
>JANMDE010000340.1:0-2900 GCA_031376105.1 Variovorax sp.
GCGCAGCTTTGCGGAAGTGGCGTTTCAATAATCAGTGCTGGTTTGCAAGCAGTGATTCGTAAACGCGAATCGCTGCGAAGGCATCATTGGCCGCGTAAATCAATTGGCTTTCGCTCAAGTGCTGTTGCGCCCAGTTGCTGGTGGCGGCTTTCTTCGATTTAATGAAGCGTTGATGAAAGAGTGTTGCAACCGCTGATTTCACACCAATTTCTTTTCGATAACCCAGCTGGCGAAACAGTTGATTGATTTCCACAATCCCTTGGGGCTCAACTCCGAGCTTTGATCGGATGCGTTTGCGATCGTCCCCTAAACCAAAACCTGCTTTTTCAATGCCAGGCGCTGCCATCAGCTCTGCGGCAATGGCTCGGCATGCGGCGTCCTCCAACTGAAATACCCAAGCGCGCTCGCGTGTGGCCAATTGCAAGACATGCGGCCCTGTTGACACCTCGCCCACACGAAACGTCGGTTTCGATTCGGTGTCAAAGCCCCACGCGGGCGCAACCAGCAACTGCCGCGCGGCGTCCCGCGCTTGCTCGCCCGTATTGACCAAGATGATGCGATCTATGCCTAGCCGCTCAAACAAGGGCATCAGCGCGATGGCTTCGCCGCTGGGCGGCTCTAGGCGCTCGGGCGGGCGCATTGAGGGCTCTGGGCGTTCTGTGCGCTCTGGAGGGGCATGAAGATCAGTCATGGAGAGAATAAGCTATTGGATATAGCCGTATCATCGCACTGAAGGATCAACATGAAAAAAACATTTCCACTTGCCCAAGAAGGCAAACACCCAGATCGCGTGCGCGACGCTATCAAGCACGATATTCGCAAATACATCAAGCGCGAGCGCGGCCGCGTTTTGCCGAAAGGCGTGGATTTTTGGGATTTTGCTTGCCGGGTGGGCGCAACCGAGCCTGAATCGGCCTTAGCGCATGTGGCAGAGCTCAATGGTTTGGTGGACGCGGTGGCGGAGGCTGGAAGCGCACAAGTGTATGTGGAAATATTAGCCAAGCATGGACTCCGCAAAGGACGTGTGGCCGATGAGGCCTGAGCAACAGTTGCGTATGCGGCTGATTGCTTCTATCCGCGTAGGCATGCGATCCGAGCTTTTGAAACGAGCCACGACGTACCGAACTTACTTGCCAATAGTCTCATGCCGTGTAGGTGGGTGAATGTGAGCAACTAACTGCTTGGTCTCAGCGCATGAGGATCGGACTGCCGCGCTCCTCATCCGCAACGCGGCGAATGTAAGCCTGAAAATCCGGGTCTTCACCGCGCAGCAGCAATGGCAACGCATTGTGAAAATCGTCGCGCCCACACCACTCGCGCATGTAATCGTCCCAGCTGTTCCAGCGGCGGCGCTCTTCTTGGCTCATTTTTGCTTTGTAGGCGACCAAATACGCACGCTCAAACAAGGAAATTAGCATGTCAAAAATCACGAGCATACGTTCGTTTTGCTCAGGCGTCGGGTTGGGCAACGGCTCATTGGTACGTAAATGCAAATCAGGATGCGCCAACACGATTTTCAGAAAATCATTGTAGGCATTGGAGAGCAATTGATAGCCCTCTTCCTCCTCGTTAGCGCGCTCATTGCGTTCTTGCCAAAGAAAAATTGCAATCGCCATTGGCAGGCCGAGCACCGTTACCACATAGCTAGCCAGCTCCCACGCGTCACGCATGACGCTCTCCTACTACATCACGCATAGCGCCTCCCTCCCACATCACACATGGCTAAACCTCTTTTCCTGATCATACGGAAACACATCATGCACATGCCCCGCTTTGAGGCGATCTCTGTGGCTTTGCCAGAAAGTGGCATCAAGCAAATCAGCATGGTGTTGCATAAACACGCTGCGCACACTGTTGTTGCCTAGCAAAAACGGGGCAAAGCTTTCGGGAAAGACATCGTTTTTAGCCACGTTGTACCAAACCTCACTGCTCATTTCATCTTCTTCATTGCGCGGCTGTGGCACACGACGGAAATTACAATCAGTGATGTATTCAATCTCGTCGTAATCGTAGAAAACCACCTTGCCGTGGCGCGTCACGCCGAAATTCTTCCAGAGCATGTCGCCGGGAAAAATATTGGCACGCACCAAATCTTTGATCGCGTTGCCGTATTCGACCACAACGCGCTCAATCTGAGCTTGGGCGCGCGGATCATCTTTCAGATCAAACGCTTCTTGCAGATAAATATTGAGCGGAATCATTCGCCGCTCAATATACAGATGCTTAATGATCACCTCCTCTTGCCCATCACCATCGCGGTCTGAAATCTCCAGCTGGCTGGGCGCAAATTTCTTGATCTCTTCGATCAACTCTTCCTCAAAGCGGATGCGCGGAAATGCCACCTCGCTGTATTCCAACGTATCGGCCATGCGCCCTACGCGATCATGCTGCTTCACGAGCAAATATTTGCCTTTGATCTGCTCGCGCGTGGTGTCTTTGGGCGGCGGGTAATAATCCTTGATGAGTTTGAACACATAGGGAAAGCTTGGCAAATCAAACACCAGCATCACCATACCTTTAATACCAGGCGAGATGCGGAATTTGTCAGAGCTGTGTCGCTGGTGATGAAGAAAATCCCTGTAAAACAGCGTCTTGCCTTGCTTGGCCAAACCAAGTGCGTTGTAAATCTCTGCGCGCGGTTTGCGCGGCATCAAACTGCGCAGAAACTGCACATAAGCGCTGGGAATTTCCATATCTACGAGGAAATAGGCGCGTGCAAAGCTGAAAAGCATCAGCAAATCGTCTTCGCCAAACAGCGCAGCATCAATGATGAGTCTGCCACCCTCTTTGGTGTGCAGCAGCGGCAGCGCAAACGGCACTTCATTGAAGCCGTTGATGATTTTCCCAATAACGTAAGCGCCTTTATTGCGAAAAAATAAATTGGAGAGCACTTGGATTTG
>JANMDE010000365.1:0-1800 GCA_031376105.1 Variovorax sp.
TTGAAAACCTGCGCCCTCTAACGCGACGGATTCGCTGGCGATCATCACCGTGCCGTCTGCGCTCTTGCCCAAGCACAGCGGGCGAATACCAAACGGATCGCGGAAAGCCAGCAGGCCATGCCCGGCAATCACGGAGACCACCGCATACGAGCCCTTGATGCGCGAATGCACGCCGCGCACGGCTGCGAACACATCTTTCGGTTGCAGAGGCAAGCCGCGTGTCGTAAGTTCGAGCTCATGCGCGAGCACGTTGATCAACACTTCCGTGTCGCTGGTGGTGTTGATGTGGCGATGGTCGTGGCTAAAGAGCTGCTCTTTGAGCGCATCCACGTTGGTGAGATTGCCGTTGTGCACCAACACCAAGCCAAACGGCGCGTTCACGTAAAACGGCTGCGCTTCTTCTTCACTGTCAGCATTGCCTGCCGTGGGGTAGCGCACTTGGCCCAAGCCCATGTTGCCGGGGAGTGAGCGCATGTTTCGCGTGCGGAACACATCGCGCACCATGCCCTTGGCCTTGTGCATGTAGAACTTAGTACCCAACTGGGTGACGATGCCTGCTGCGTCTTGCCCGCGATGCTGCAAAAGCAGGAGCGCGTCATAGATGAGTTGATTGACTGGCGATTGAGATGCCACGCCGACGATGCCGCACATATTTCAGATTTCCCCAGCGCTTTGCGCCTTAGCAGAGATGTATTGTCCCACTTCGTTGGGCAAGATCGGCTTCACAGCCTTCAATATGGCTGACAACGCCCCCGCTCCCGCAGATTGCTTCCACCAATCGCCCTCTTTGAGTGGTGTCATAAGCACGGCTGTGGTTGCGGCCAGAAGGATGACCACCCCGCGCAGCAGGCCGAAAAATGCACCCAAAGTGCGATCTACCGGGCGCAAGCCGACAGTTTCGATGAGTTTTTTAGCGATCCAAGCCAGCAAACCTGCCGCAAAAGCCGAGGCGATGAAAGTGAGCACAAAGCCTGCGGCATAGCGCAACGCGTCGGTTGAACCGCTCATGGGAAGCATTTGGCCGACGGTGGCGGCATAAAGCTGCGCGATGATGAACGCCGCAAACCAGCCGAGCACAGAGAGCACTTCATAAACCAGGCCGCGCCAAGCGCCCAGTGCCATAGAAAGCAGCAAAATCGCCAACAAAATCCAATCGAGCGCCGCGATTTGCATGAAAGCACGCGATCAGAGCGTGAGAATATTGGCTGGCAAATCCAGCGCTTTGATCTTGGCAGCGGCTTTTTCGGCCTCGGCGCGCGTGGCAAACGGCCCCACTCGCACACGATGGCGCTTGCCCTCAGAAGTTTCGGCGATTTGCGCGTAGGTTTTCAACCCTGCTTTCTCCACCTTCTGGCGTACTTCCCGGGCTTTGTTGGCATCGGCAAAGGAGCCAAATTGCACAATGAAACGCTCGCCCTCTGATGCGGCTGGTGTGGCAGGGGGCACGCTGGCGGCAGGGAGGGGTTTGCCTTCGAGCAGCGCCTGCGCTTTGGCAGCTTCTGCTTTGGATTTTTCTGCTGCGGCTTTGACGGCAGCCGCTTGATCAAGTGCACTTTTTTCGGCAGCTGCTTTTTCAGCACTGGCTTTGGCGGCGGCTGCCTTGTCGGCAGCGGCTTTATCTTGTGCGGCTTTGTCTGATGCCGCTCTATCAGGAATTGAAGGCGCTACAGTTTTAGTAGCACTCTGTGCAGTACTTATAACGGGCAAAACCGCTTTTTCGTTGGATTTTTCACTGCCAGCAGGCAAAGACGGGGTTGCACTGACGATTTCCTCTTTGCCGCCCAAGCTGGCTTTGTCATC
>JANMDE010000375.1:0-25843 GCA_031376105.1 Variovorax sp.
TACAAATTTTTGGGCGACAGGCATTTCGGCGTGGGCGCAGATCAGATTCTTTCGGTGCGGCCTGCGCCCTCGCCAGACTTTGATTTTGAATACGCGATTCATAACAACGATGGCGGCGAGGTAGAGCATTGCGGCAATGGGGCGCGCTGCTTCGTGCGCTATGTGCGCAGCAAAGGCTTGACGAGCAAAACCTCGGTGCGGGTAAAGACGGTAAATAACACTTTGACACTCATTGAGCAGCCTGATGGCCGTGTCACGGTGGACATGGGCGCACCATTCTTTGCTTTGGATGATGTGCCCTTTGATGCATCGCAAGCCACCGTGTTAGCCGATGCGTCATGGGAAAAGTGGCAGTTAGCCCTTATAAAATATAACGAGTTTGCTCCTCATTTAATAGCTTCATATGCCAGTGTGTCTGTGCTGTCCATGGGCAATCCGCACGCGGTGCAGGTGGTGAGTGATGTGGAGGCAGCGCCGGTGCATGAGGTGGGCGCTTGGATGCAAACGCATCCGGCCTTTCCGCGCCGGGTGAATGCGGCCTTTATGCAAATTGTGAACCGCAGCGCCATCAAACTGCGCGTGTATGAGCGCGGCGCAGGCGAGACGCTGGCCTGCGGCACCGGCGCTTGCGCGGCGGTGGTGGCTGGTATTCGGCAGGGGCTGCTGGATGCCAAGGTCGATGTACACACGCATGGCGGGCTACTCACCATTGAATGGCCGTATGCCTCACAAGGGCTTGCCGCCAGTGTGTTGCTGACGGGGCCTGCGGTCACGGTCTTTGATGGCTCGATTGACATCCCTGATTGAGTCAATTTAAGTTTAAGATAGCGACTGCTACAAAATCAGGAGCTAGCCATGACCCAGCAGCCGACTGCGCAACAAGATGTGCCGCCCATCACCGAAGAAGATATCGCCAATTACCTGAGCACAAACCCCGAGTTTTTTGAGCGCCATGCCGAAACGCTTGCCACCGTGCAGCTGCAAAGCCAGCATGGCAAACGTGCTGTGAGCTTGCAAGAGCGCCAAGCCGAGATGCTGCGCGAGAAGATCAAATCGCTGGAAGGCCGCATCATGGAGATGGTGCGCAATGGCAACGAAAACGTGATGATCGCCGACAAAATGCAGCGTTGGACGCGCACGCTTTTGCTCACCCAGCAGGCGATTGATTTGCCGATCACGGTGGCGCATGAGCTGAAAAGCCAGTTTTTGGTGCCGCAAGTGGCGATCAAGATTTGGGCGGTGAATGGCCTGTTTTCTGAGGAGGAGTTTGCAGTCGGCGTCAGCGATGATGCCAAAACCTTTGCTTCCTCGTTGCAACTGCCTTACTGCGGCGTGAATTCCAATTTTGAAGCGGCCAATTGGCTCGATCAGCCTGAGCTTGCCAGCTCGCTGGCTTTGATTCCTTTGCGCGCTGGTGTGGCGCTAGAAGCCTTCGGCATGCTGGTGCTCGCCTCGCCCGATCCGCAGCGTTTCAATGCCGGCATGGGCACCGATTTTCTGGAGCGCATCGGCGAGATAACCAGCGCTGCGCTGTCTCGATTACGCGGCTGAGGATGCGGGCGTGGCGCACGAACTGATCGAGCGCTACTTAACGCATTGCCGCGTTGAAAAACGCCTCGCCGATCGCACGCTGGCGCTTTACACCGAAGATCTCATCAAGCTGCAAAGCAATGCGCTGAAGGCGAATGTCGGGATCACCCAAGTCCACAACGCCCACATTCGCCGCTGGGTGGCGCAGATGCACAGCGGCGGTCGAAGTGGGCGCGGCATTGCTCTGATTCTCTCGGGCTGGCGCGGCTTTTATTCCTGGCTCGGCCGCGAAGGCCTGATTACGGCCAATCCAGTGCAAGATGTGCGCGCGCCCAAGCAGGCCAAACCGCTTCCCAAAGCCTTGCCTGTCGATCAAGCGGTGCAACTGGCCAGCTTCACCGGCTTGCCAGAAGCGGCAGATTTTGACCCGGTCGTCGAGGCACGCGATGCCGCGCTCACCGAGCTGCTTTATGGCTCGGGTCTGCGTGTGGGTGAGCTGGTGAATTTAGACATTCGCGCCTCGCAAGCTGGGCAGCAAACGCTCAAAGGCTATCTTGATTTGAGCGGCGGCGAGGTGCATGTGGTGGGCAAAGGCAGCAAGAGCCGCACTGTGCCGCTGGGCAAAAAATCCATCGAAGCCATTGCGCGCTGGCTGCCGCTTCGCCCTGAGCTGCTGCGCAATCTCAGCCCAGAAAAACAAGCCACCCAACAAGAGCGCGATCCCAGCGGCGAGCAAGCGCTTTTCCTGTCCCCGCGCGGCCTGCGCATGAGCCCCGCCATGGTTTGGGCGCGCCTCAAGCTCAGAAGTCAGCAAGCGGGGCTGCCAATGGCGGTGCATCCGCACATGCTGCGCCACAGCTTTGCCAGCCATATTTTGCAATCTAGCCAAGATTTGCGCGCTGTGCAAGAGCTGCTCGGGCACGCCAATATCGCCACCACACAGGTCTATACGCGCCTAGACTTCCAGCATTTGGCCAAAGCCTACGACGCAGCGCATCCGCGTGCCAAGCGCTGAATTTGTCTTTTAAGGGCAACACGGCCCCCACTTTTTGATCACTTATCCAAAGCCGAAGTAAAAGTCTGTGACGGGTTCTTCAAGTTGTCATGCAATTGACTAGACTGGCAGATAAGTTCAAATGCAAAACATTTCTAATCTGTCTTATGCCAGCTTGCACGTGGAGCCGCTGATCCGTGGCTTGAGTCAGCTCGGCCAACTGCTCGACCATGCCGTGCAGAGCCTGCATGCGCCTGCCGATTTAACGGCCAGGCAGTGGGTGGACATCAGCGTGGCCTTGCGCAGGCATCGCTTAGAGGTGAGCATGGCGGTGGGCTCGCTCGCGCACGAGCCGCTGGCGCATGCGTATTTAGAGCGCATGCATCTGCTCAGGCGCGATATTGCGAAGCGCATTGGCTCACTGGGCACAGGTCAAAAAGAGCCGCTGCACATCGAACAATTTGAAACCCTGTGCTGGGAAAGCTTGGCCAGTGGCGTGATGTGGTTAGACACCTTGCAGCAGCGTGTCAGCATACCTGCCCGCCCCAGCACAGCGGGCCAGCTTTGGGAGCGCATCCGTAGCGAATACGCGGTGAAAGCCGCTGACCTTGATGCGCCCATCAACAGCGATTATGAGATTGATCAAATTCTTTATTGCAGCCTCGCGCGCGATCCCATGGACGAGGCGCAGCTTGAAAACCTGACGCATGCCGCCCAGCGCATGAACCGGATGGACCACATCACCGGCATGCTGATGTATGCCGACGGCGTGTTTGTGCAGCTTTTGGAGGGGCCGCGTCAGGCGGTGGAAGAGCTTTGGGTGCGCTTGCTTCATGACCCACGGCATTTGGCCATCGTTCAGTTGTATCACCGCCGCGAAGTTGAATCGCGCGCTTGCGATGCGTGGGGCATGCAATTTGTAGACCGCGACATGCTGCGCGCTTTGATTCATGAAGCCATGGAAGAAGTGACTGCAGGCCGCCAAACCGCTTGGGCACCCGCCATCGAGCGCATGGATTTTTTGCTCAACAACACCACTTGGGGCCAGTTTGTTGAGAATTTGCAAACGCCTCCCGCGCCCACGCCCGCTCCACCCACTGCTTGAGCCTGCGCATCCGCGACAATAGCGGGCATGAAAACCATTACCCTGCGCCCCGGCAAAGAGCGCGCCTTGCTGCGCGGCCACCCTTGGATTTATGACAACGCTCTGGCCTCAGGCAGCGCCGATTCGGGCGAGACGGTGCGTGTGGTGGGCGCTGACGGCAAATTTTTAGCGTGGGCAGCTTTCAGCCCCAGCAGCAAAATCCGCGCACGGGTCTGGAGTTTCTCGGAAGAGCAGCGCATAGACGCTCCTTTTTTCGTAGCGCTCTGTCAAGCATCTATAAGGGCAAGAAGCCGATTTGGCTTAGAAAAGCCAATTGACAGCGATGGTGTGCGCCTGATCCATGGCGAGGTTGATGGCCTGCCCGGCTTGATCGTGGATCAATATGGCGACACCTTGGTGGCGCAGTTTTTATCAGCGGGCGCTGAGCGCTATAAAAAGCTGATCACCGCCGCCTTGCTAGAAGCCAGCGGCTTGAAAAAGCTTTATGAGCGCTCTGATGCCAGCAGCCGCACGCTGGAAGGCCTGCCCGCAGCCACGGGCTGGCTCTCTGGCGCAGAAGCTGGTGAGGGCGGCCAGGGCGCAGATGATGAAATCGTGATCCGCGAACACGGCTGGAAGCTCAAGGTCAGCATCAGCGAAGGCCACAAAACTGGCTTTTATCTGGATCAGCGCGACAACCGCCATCGGTTTGCGCAGGAGGCTGCTCGCCTCAAATTCCGCCGCATGCTCAATTGCTATTGCTACACCGGCGGCTTCACCGTGGCCGGGCTCACCGGGTTGCGGGAAGCGGGCGCGCTGCAACGCGCCAGCATCACCAGCATTGATTCTTCAGGCCCAGCGCTGGCGCGCGCCAGGGCCAATCTGGCACTCAACGGCTTTGAGGCGCAGCTGGAAGACGGCAGCGCCGATTTTCTGGATGCCGATGTGAATGCATCTTTAAGGCAATTCATCACCGAAGGCCGCACATTTGATCTGATCATCCTTGATCCACCCAAATTTGCCCCGTCTGCCGCCCATGCCGAGCGCGCCGCCCGTGCTTACAAAGACATCAACCGCCTCGCCTTCAAGCTCTTGGAGTGTGGCGGCTTGCTCTACACCTTCAGCTGCTCTGGCGGCATTGATGCCGATCTGTTTCACAAAATCGTGGCAGGCGCAGCGATGGATGCGCAGGCCGACGGCTACATCACCGCGCACCTGAATGCCGCGCCCGATCACCCCATCACCATGCGCTTTCCTGAGGGCGAATACCTCAAGGGGCTGGTGGTGATGAAGAAATAACGAGCGGCGCATGGAAACCTATCTCGTTGGCGGCGCGGTGCGCGATGCGCTCATGGGGCGCGAGGTTAAAGACCGCGACTGGTGCGTGGTGGGCAGCTCGCCGCAAGAAATGCTTGATTTGGGCTACCTGCCGGTGGGCAAAGATTTCCCCGTGTTTTTGCATCCTCAGAGCAAAGAGGAATATGCATTGGCCCGCACCGAGCGCAAAACCGCACCCGGCTACCACGGCTTTGAGATGCATGCCGCGCCCGATGTGACGATTGAGCAAGATCTCGCGCGGCGCGACATCACTATCAATTCAATAGCTATCTATGTAGATTCTATAAGGGCGAGTGGCGCATTTGATATAACAAACCTAGCGCAAAGTGCTTTCATTGACCCTTTTGGCGGCCAGCAGGATCTGCGTGACCAAGTGCTGCGCCACACCAGCCCGGCGTTTGCTGAAGATCCGGTGCGCATCCTGCGCGTGGCTCGCTTTGCGGCGCGCTACCCCGGCTTTTCAGTGGCCAAGCCCACGATGGATTTGATGCGCCGTATGGTGGCGAGCGGCGAGGCCGATGCCTTGGTGGCTGAGCGCGTGTGGCAAGAAATCAGCAAAGGTCTGATGGAAGACAAGCCTTCGCACCTGTTTCAGGTCTTGAGGCAATGCGGGGCTTTGCAGGTGGTGTTGCCCGAGGTAGACCGGCTATGGGGCGTGCCGCAGCGGGCTGATTATCATCCTGAAATTGACACCGGCGTGCATCTCATGATGGTGCTGGACATGGCCGCGCAATTGCAAGCGCCTCTGGCGGTGCGCTTTGCCTGCCTGATGCACGACCTAGGCAAAGGCACCACCCCTGTGGATATCCTGCCCCGCCATATCAATCATGAATTGCGCAGCGTAGATCTGCTGCTGCCGATTTGCGAGCGGCTGCGCGTGCCTGTTGAATGCAAAGAGCTGGCCATGGTGGTGGCGCGGGAGCACGGCAATATCCACAGAAGCCTGGATCTGGATGCCAAAGCCACGCTGCGCCTGCTGGAGCGCTGCGATGCCATCCGCAAGCCGCAGCGCTTTGCGCAGATTTTGCAAGCCTGCGAATGCGATGCGCGTGGGCGCTTGGGCAAGCAAGATGCGCCGTATCCGCAGGCGCAGCGTTTGCGGAGCGCTTTGCAACTGGCGCTGAGTGTGGCCACGGCCGAGATTGCGCAAGCGGCCGCCGCTTCGGGGAAATCTGGCGAGCAGATTGGCCAAGCCATTGCGCAGGCCAGAGTGGTGAAAATGAGTCAATCCATAAGGGCTTAGTTGGGTATTTGTCCAAGCTATTTGCAGACAACTATTTGACAAAGTATAGTCAGGCGATCAAATAAGACCTGCTTACAAGGCGGTTTATAGATGATAAGTCTTCTTTTTTTCACAATAAAAAGTCTGCAGCAAAATAAATATTGAAGTACTACTTTTGGCCTCTTTTGTTCATCAGTAATTTGAAGCCATAGCTGGAGACTCATCCATCATGCGACCGCATTTCCCCGCTGAATTTGAAGATTCTCCTCATGTGCAAGCCGCGATTTTGAGCAACCGCTGGTTTGCCAGCCTGCCTCATCACCACAAACAAAAACTGCTCGACCATGGGTATGGCGTGCATTTGCGCAACGGCCAGCATTTTTCTGCGATGGGGCAAAGCGTGCGCAAGCGCCGTGATGGCCTGGGCTTGCTGATGAGCGGGCAGTTGAAGCTGGCCAGCAGCTCCTTGAGCGGCAAAGAAGCGTTGCTCGGCTATATCAAGCCGGGCCAATGGTTTGGCGAGCTGGCTTTGCTAGATGGCCAGGGGCGGGAGAGAGATTTTGTGGCGATGGGTGAGAGCCAAGTGTGGGTGATTGAGCCTGAAGCTTTGCAGCGCATGTTGCATGACGCTGAGCTGCTTGGCCATTTGGTTCGCCTGTTGGCAATACGCACCCGCGCCCTGCTGGCCTTGGTGGAAGATTTCACCTTGCGCACTGCGCTCGCCCGCACCGCACGCCGCTTGGTGATGCTAGCCTATGACGATGAACCGCAAAATGGAGCACATCGCTCCCAACTCGATCTTTCCCAAGATGCCTTGGCTTCCATGTTGGGCCTGACGCGCCAGTCCGTGGCCAGCCAAGTGCGTGAGCTCACCGAGCGCGGCGCGGTGATGCCAGCCTATGGCCGAATTCATGTGGTTTCTATGGTGGCACTCATGGCGGAGGCTGCTGCGACATGAGCCAATAGCAGGTCGCGAAGTTAGATCATGCAAGTGTTCAATTTTTAACAATGTTAAATTCTTACTGGTTATAAATAGCGAGTTCAGGAACAATATCTGCTGTCGTCGATAAGAAACAGCACTATGCCTGCCACAGAGCTTGATTCGCCCCATGCCAAGTTAGTTAGCGCAAGTGTTGATCAAATTGCTTATTGCAGTCTGGTCACCCCCGAACTCTTGGCCTATGGCCGCAGGCGCTTGATTGAAGAGGGCGGGCGTGCCAACGCCCAAGCTGGCATCACCGGCTTGGTGATGATTGATACCAAGCTGATCTTGCATTGGTTTGAGGGCCCGAGCGACAAAGTGCAAGATTTATGGCAAAAGATCCAAGCGGATGCTAGGCATCATTGCATCGTGCAGCTCTTTGATCGCAAGCAAGTGGCCAAGCGCGTGTTTACTGATCACAGTATGCGCCGCGTCAGCCGCCACGAGATGATGGCTTTGGTGCGCGAGGCCATGCAAGAAAGCCGCAAAGCCAGTGAGGCTGCTGCTTTTAAGCATGCCATCAGCATTCTGGGCATTTTGATGGACCCTGAATATGCAGATTTTTACGTCACCAAACCGTTTTCGAGCATTGGCGATGCCTCCAATGAAGCGCGGGCGGGCATCAAGCGATGATAGAAATGTTGCTCAAGCGTATCGCTCAGCGCGTTGCGCCTCAAGATGCCGATGCGCGGAAGGCGAAAGGTTTTCTTGGCGAGCAACTCGTTTTTAAAAGTAGTGCGGCTGACGGGCTTGCTGGCTCAGGCACTGGACATCAGGCTTGGTTAGAAGATCCGTTTGGCGCGGATCTTGTTGCTGAGCCTCAGCAGACCAGCCCGCACACGGGTGAGACGCAGCCGGGCATGGCCAATGCATGGCAGGTGGCTTTGGTGGCGTATGTGCAAGCCGGCACCACCGTGCGGCTTTATGGCCAACCACCCTTCTTTGATGCGTGGGGGCAAGTGCATCTGGCCTTGGCGCAGTTCATTTGGAGTGAACGAGAAGCCATCCATGAAGGCGCTACTCGCGTTTTGTGTGGCAACCGTCTGCTGGCGATCGTGGATGGTTTAAAGCAGGGCATTGCGCTGCATCCCGGGGTGTTCAATCCAAAATCGCCTTTGCAATGGCATCACGCAAAACCCAAAAAATCAGCCGCAGCAATTGAAGGCGAGGGCTGGCAGCACTTTCACGTGCACACGCTCATGTGGTTTTTAGGGCAAACCTTTGCGCCCAGTGTAGATTGGCTTCCGCAAGAATTGGGCTGCAGCAGAATTCAGTTGCGGCGTTTCCCCCAGGTGCCGCCAGCGGCCATGGCTATGCGGCATTTGGCTTTGATTCATCAGTTCAGCCGGGGCGCGATGAGCTTTGCAAGATTAGAGCGCTCATTGCCTCCCGAGCATCGCCATTTTCTATGCGCTGATCTCGCCTCTTTGTATCTGAGCTCCACACTGCGCTTGCTGCCACCTTTATCATCACCTGCGCTCCCGGTGGGCAGGCCGGTTGCCTGATGCTGCAACGCTTGCTTTCTCTTTTGCCCTGGCTGCCACAGCGGCCAGCCAAAGCCAAAGCACGATTGGCTGCGCCGGAGCCCAGCAGCGCCGCAGGCATCTGGGCGACTGCGGTGCGCGGCCATATCAGCCGCCCCGCTGCCTCCTCTGCGAGCAGGCCTGAGCATGCAACAAGTCTATCCAGCGAGGGATACCGCGCTTTGGCCGAACTGATTTGGGAAAACCGGGAAGAAATTAGCCGAGCAGGCAGACATCGACTCTTTCACATCAGCACGGCGAAGGGCCTGCTGGCTGTGCTGAGCCCTGATCATCAATTGCTGCAAATTTTGGATCTTGATATGGCAATAAAGCAAGGTATGCCTGAGCCCTTGCAGCTGCGCCAGATGCCAGCATCCGCCAGCATGCTCAATATCAGCGAATCCATTGCTTTTTCAGAGCTTTCGGTGGCCACTTTGTTTTGGTTGTATGGGCAAAGTGCGCCGCAGGCTGTGAAAACGCTGCCTGCGCTGGATGATCAGCTGCTGCATGTGCGGCGTTTTCCGAGAATTGACCCATCTTTGCTCGACCATCGGCATTTCAAACTGATTCATCATTTAAGCCAGCAAGCGGTGAATTTTGCCAATTTGCAAAGCCAAATAGCGCCTGAAGATGCCCCTTTTCTCTGCGCAGATTTGGCCTCCCTTTATATGACTGGCAGCATTACCCTACAAGCCCCACAAGCATAGGCTTGCCGCCCTACAACACGCTACAACGCCCTACAATGGGCACATGATTTCACGCGAACCCACCCTCGAACGTTTGGCCACGGCGCAAGCCCTGCTTCTCACCCCTTTCGGCCTGAATGAAAGCCATCTCTTCAAGGCGCTGGATGTGATCAAAGCGCATCGCGTGGATGAAGCGGATTTGTATTTCCAATACACACGCTCGGAGGGCTGGAGCTTGGAAGAGGGCATTGTGAAGACCGGCTCGTTTTCCATTGACCAAGGCGTGGGTGTGCGGGCGGTGAGCGGTGAGAAAACTGCCTTTGCCTATTCCGATGATATTTCTTGGGCTTCGCTCTTGGATGCGGCGCAAACAGTGAGGTCAATTGGGGCGGCAGGCGGCAATAAGTCTGCAAAGAGTGCTACTAAAAAAATAGCAACCGCGCGCAAACTCTACAGCGGCGTTGACCCGATTTCGACGCTAGACAGCACCACCAAAGTCAAGCTTCTAGAGAAAGTAGAAAAACTCGCTCGCTCGAAAGACAAGCGCATTGTGCAGGTGATGGCGGGGCTGGCCAGCGAGTATGACGTGGTGATGATCGCGCGCGCTGATGGCACGCTCGCCGCTGACGTGCGCCCGCTCGTGCGTTTGTCGGTCACCGTGATTGCCGAGCAAAAAATCAAAGGTGAGATGAAGCGCGAAATGGGCTCGGGCGGCGGCGGTGGCCGTTTTGGCTTGGCTTATTTTGACGATGCGCATATTGAAGACTACGTCAGCAGCGCGGTGAAGGCGGCCATCACGAATTTAGATTCACGCCCCGCGCCTGCGGGCGAGATGACGGTGGTGCTCGGCCCCGGCTGGCCGGGTGTGTTGCTGCATGAAGCGGTCGGCCATGGCTTGGAAGGCGATTTCAACCGCAAAGGCTCCAGCGCTTTCAGCGGCATGATCGGCAAGCGGGTGGCGGCCAAAGGCGTCACAGTGCTGGATGACGGCACCATTGCCGACCGGCGCGGCTCGCTCAATGTGGACGACGAAGGCCATGCCACGCAGAAAAACGTGTTGATTGAAGACGGCATTTTGAAGGGCTACATCCAAGACAGCATGAATGCCCGCTTGATGAAGGCCAAACCCACCGGCAATGGCCGCCGCGAGAGCTATGCCGCTGTGCCGATGCCGCGCATGACGAACACCTATATGCTGAATGGCAACAAAACACCTGAAGAAATTGTGGCCAGCATTGGGCGCGGCTTGTATGCCACCAATTTCGGCGGCGGGCAGGTGGACATCACCTCCGGCAAATTTGTGTTTTCAGCCAGTGAAGCGTTTTGGGTGGAAAACGGCAAGATTCAATATCCGGTGAAGGGTGCCACGATCGTGGGCTCAGGCCCGGAATCGCTGAAAAAAGTCACCATGATCGGCAACGATTTGGCGCTGGATTCCGGCGTGGGCGTGTGCGGCAAAGAAGGCCAAAGTGTGCCTGTGGGCGTGGGGCAGCCCACATTGCGCATCGAAGGGCTTACCGTAGGCGGCACGGCTTGATTTCTGCGCTGCGGCGATGCCGCGCAGCGCGTTCAGGCCTCTGCTTACAAAGCTTTACCTGAACTGTTGCTTCAGAATTAACTATTTTGTGTTCGTATTGAACGAACTAAATGGTTAAATGCTAACAGTGTTTCGAAATTCTAGCCCTTCCAGTTTGCCGGAAAGCTCGCTCCAACCGGGCGAGGCCCAGCTGCGTTGGCTGCGCGGCACACGCCAGCTTGACATCATGGCGCCCGCCCTGCGCAACAAAGTGGCCAGTTTGACGCAGAAGCTCGCCACCGACCGGGAAAAAGCTGTGGCGCTGCATGATTTTGTCAAAGGTTTACCGTTTGGCTGTATGCCCGATTACTCGGTGTTGACTGCCTCTCGCGTGCTCAAATTGGGACAAGGCGATTGCTTTGCCAAAGGCTTGCTGATGGTGGGCATGCTGCGGGCGGCAAAAATTCCGGCTCGCCTACATTTCTTTTCGCTGCCCTCGCAATTTTTGCGCGGCATTTTGGATCTGGAAGATGCCTCCATCATGCACGCCATGACGGAGGTGCAAATCAATGGCTGTTGGCTCATGACCGACAGCTACGTGCCCGACACGTGGCTGCAAGCGGGGGCCAAGCGAAAGCTGCTCGCTGAGGGGCAAAGCCGGGGCTATGGCATTCATCTGCAAGGCGCGCGGGTCTGGGACGGCCGTAGCGATGCCAGTGCGCAATGTAGCGAAGCCGATGCCGCCAGCTTGCCGCTGGCAGACTGGGGCCTAGCGGATGATCCAGAGAGCTTTTTTGCAGACGAATCCCACAGCGAATTGCGCCGAAACTTTGCCAGTCGGCTGAAATGGCGGCTAGCCACGCCCTTGGTGAACAAGCGCGTGGCTGCCATCCGCGCCAGTGCCGCACGGCGGAGCAGCTCGCCGCCGAAAGCCTGAACGAAAAGCCCAAAGCGACAAACTCGCAGCGCAAACCCAAGGCCAGTCGGTTCAAGGCTGAGCCAGCAGCTCAAACGGTGTAATTTAGCGCCATGCGCCCGCCGTCTACCGTGACGATTTCTCCGGTGATGTAGCTGGCTGCATCGCTGGCAAGCCAAGCCACCACATCGGCAATTTCTGAAGGTTGTCCCAAGCGGCGCATCGGCGTGCGGCTCATGATTTTGGCTTTCGCGGCATCGTCGGTGAGCACGGCTTTTTGCGCAAGTTCCGTGGCAATCGTGCCGGGGGCCACCGCATTCACGCGAATGCCGTGGTCGGCCAAAGCCAGCGCGGCCACGCGGGTGAGCTGGTTGATGCCGCCTTTGCTCATGTTGTAGCTGGCTATTGCTGGAATGGCGAGCACCGCATTAACTGAGCTCATGTTGATGATGCTGCCTTGCGTTTTGGTTTGCACCATCGCGCGAGCAGCGGCCTGCGCCATGAGGAAGCTGCCTTTCAAGTTCACGCGAATCACCGTATCAAAATCTTCTTCGCTCACGTCCAAAAACGGCGCAGCTTTGAAGATACCCGCGTTGTTGACGAGCACGTCAATCCGGCCATGCAGCTCTAATGTTTTTGCAATCAGTGCGTCGATCTGCGCTTTGCTGCCCACATCGCAATGCTGATACGTGGCCAGCGGCTTACTTGCAAGCTCGGGGCTGGGCAGATAGGCGGCTTGCAGCCGAGCGGCCAGCGCTTGGCCTGGCGCATCATTCACGTCGGCCAACACCACGCTTGCACCTTCGCGGGCAAAGCGCTCTGCACACGCCGCGCCAATGCCAGTGGATGCGCCCGTGATCAGCACGATCTTGCCTTGCAGGCCCAGTTGAATGAGTGGATTCATAGGCTATTCGCCCTTATATTATCTACATAGTTTGCTACTAATTTAGTAGCGTCTAAAGAGACCTCTGCAAGAGATTTGCCCGGCTTGTAAAGCGAGGCACCGATACCAAACCCGTTTGCGCCCGCTGCTGCATAAGCCGCCATATTCGCTGCGCCTATGCCGCCCACGGGAATCAACAGCGCACCTAGCGGCAACACCGCCCGCATCGCTTTCACAGCCGCTGGCGAGATCATTTCCGCCGGAAAGAGCTTGATGGCGTGCGCCCCCGCAGCCAAAGCCGCAAACGCCTCCGACACTGTGCCCACACCCGGAATCGCCAGCATCCCCGCATCGAGCGCGGCTTTCACCACAGTTGCATCAAAATTCGGCGAAATCACCATCTGCCCGCCTGCTGCCTTCACGTCATTCGCTTGAGAGGGCGTGAGCACCGTTCCCGCGCCAATCAAAGCATCCGGCAAAGCCTTGCGCAGCAAAGCAATGCTTTCAAAAGGTTGCGGCGAATTCAGCGGCACTTCCAGAATCCGAAAGCCAGCATCCCAAAGCACACGGCCTACATCAGGCGCTTCCAAAGGCGTGAGTCCGCGAAGTATGGCGATCAGCGGAGCTTGAGACAGTGTGGTGCGAAACAGAGTGGGGAGAACAGGAATTTGCATGCCTGAATCATAGATGCAGCGCAGATCAAGAAATACGCTTGCCTTTGGCGTCAAAGCCATGCAGCTTGCCGGCGAGCGCCTGAACATGGATCGTCTGGCCCACAGCGGGGCAGGCTTGTCCTTCAGAGATGCGTACGATCATGTTGGGCGCGCTGCTCTGGCCTAAGCAGGTGTAGAGCAGGCGCTCTGCGCCGAGCATTTCAACGCTGACCACCTCTAGGGGCAGGCCAGCTTCCACCACGCGCAGATGCTCTGGGCGGATACCGATCGTGGCGAGTGCCTCATTTTTGATATCAAATTGGCTAATTCCCGATGCGAAATCTGCACGGTTTGCTACCAAATCCGTAGCATCCTTGACGGGAATCAAATTCATCGGCGGGCTGCCGATGAAGCTGGCCACGAAGGTGCTCGCGGGTGTGTGATACACCTCCTCGGGCGTGCCGAATTGCTCGACATGACCGCCGTTCAAAACCATCAATCGTTCTCCAAGCGTCATCGCTTCGATCTGATCGTGGGTCACAAACAGGCTGGTGATACCCAGCTCACGGTGCAGTTTTTGAATCTCGATGCGGGTCGAAGCGCGCAGCTTGGCGTCCAGGTTGGAGAGCGGCTCATCAAACAAAAACACCTGCGGCTGCCGCACGATCGCCCGGCCCATGGCCACGCGTTGACGCTGACCGCCTGAGAGCTCACGCGGCTTGCGCTTGAGATAGGGCTCTAGTTCCAGCATTTTTGCGGCCTTACCGACGCGCTGCTCAATTTCGCTGACAGGCAATTTGGCAATCTTTAGGCCATAGGCCATGTTGTCAAACACGCTCATATGTGGATAAAGCGCATAGTTTTGAAACACCATGGCGATGTCACGTTCGGCGGGTTCGAGTTCGTTGACCACGCGGTTGCCAATCGAGATCTCGCCGCCGGAGATCTCCTCTAAACCAGCGACCATGCGCAACAGCGTGGATTTGCCGCAACCCGAAGGCCCAACGATCACGACAAACTCGCCGTCGTTAATCTGGGCATTCACGCCGTGAATGACTTGGTTGGCACCTGGGCCTTTGCCATAGCGCTTGATAACATTAGTGAGGGTGATAGAGGCCATGATTATTTTTCCGTATCCACGAGCCCTTTGACAAACCACTTTTGCATCAGGATCACCACCAAAGCGGGCGGAAGGGCAGCCAAAATGGTGGTGGCCATGACCACGTTCCACTCGGTATAGGCCTCGCCCGAGATCATGCGCTTGATGCCTAGCACAATGGGGTACATGGTCTCATCGGTGGTGACCAGAAGCGGCCAAAGGTATTGGTTCCAGCCGTAGATGAACTGAATCACAAACAGCGCCGCAATGGAGGTGCGGGAAAGAGGAAGCAGCACATCCTTGAAAAAACGCATCGGCGAAGCGCCATCTACGCGCGCTGCTTCCACCAATTCGTCGGGCACGGTCAGAAAAAACTGGCGAAACAGAAACGTAGCTGTGGCCGACGCAATCAGCGGCACAGTGAGGCCTGCCATGGAATTGAGCATCTTCAAATCCGAAACTACCTCATAGGTGGGCCCGATGCGCACCTCCACCGGCAGCATCAGCGTCACGAAGATCATCCAAAATACAAGATTGCGAAACGGGAAGCGGAAATACACGATAGCGAAGGCCGAGAGCAGCGAAATGGTGATCTTGCCAATCGCGATGATGAGGGCGCTGCCCAAGCTGACCAACATCATCGGCCAGGCCGGCGCGAATGTGCTACCCAAACTGGTTTTGCCGCCCATCAGGGCGAAATAATACGTCTCTGCCATGTTGCTGCCTGGCAGCAAGGAAATCGGGCGAGATTGCGCAATTTCTTGCGCGGTTTGCGTCGAGGCCACAAAAGCCAAGTAAAGCGGAAAAGCCACAATCGCCACGCCAATCAGCAAAATGGCATGGGCAGCGAAATCGGTCAGTGGGCGGCGTTCAATCATGGCACTTCGCTTTAGTAATTCACGCGGCGCTCAATGAACTTGAACTGAAACACCGTGAGCGCAATCACGATCACCATCAGCACCACCGATTGCGCCGCCGAGCCACCCAAATCGAGCGCTTTGAAGCCGTCGTAATAGACCTTGTAGACGAGAATGGCAGTGTCTTTTCCCGGCCCGCCCTGCGTGACGGCATCAATGATCGCAAAGGTGTCAAAGAAGGCATAAATCACGTTGATGACGAGCAGGAAGAAGGTGGTGGGGGAAAGTAAGGGGAACACGATGGTCCAAAACCTTCGAAATGGAGAAGCGCCGTCAATCGCTGCTGCTTCGATCAAAGATTTGGGAATACTCTGCAAGCCTGCGAGGAAGAATAGAAAGTTGTAGCTGATTTGCTTCCATACGGCGGCAATCACGATTAGCGTCATGGCATCGCCTGATTGCAGCAAGTGATTCCAGTTGTAGCCCAGCGAAGTCAAAGTGAAACTGATCACGCCCATCGGCGAGGCAAACATAAAGGCCCAGAGCACGCCTGCAATCACGGGAGCCACTGCGTATGGCCAAATGAGCAAAGTTTTATAGGCCATTGCGCCGTGAATCACGCGGTTGGCACAGACGGCGAGTAGTAAAGCGATACTCAAGCCCGAGCCCGCCACCAGTAGTGAGAACACAGCCGTGGTTTTAAACGAAGCGAGATACGTCTCGTCAGCAAACAGTTGCTTGAAATTTTGCAGCCCAACAAATTCGGTGGACGTGCCGAAAGCGTCTTGCAGCAACACGCTTTGATATAGCGCTTGGCCTGCAGGCCAAAAGAAAAACACCAAGACCACAACCATTTGCGGCGCCACCAGCAGCCAAGGCAGCCAGGAGGAGCGGAATACAACGCGTTTTTCAGTGGCCATAGGTTGAATCGAGATCTTCGGTCAGTGATCTTTTGCTATTAAAAAAGTAGCGCTTCACGTAGATTAAATAAGGGCCAGAGGCTATTTAGATCAAAATGTTTAATCTAAATAGCCCCTGCTAGGGATTCAAGATTACTTGCCCTTGTTAGCGGCCTCAAAGCGCACCAGCAATTCATTTCCGCGCTTGACGGCCGAATCCAAAGCTTCTTGGGCGGTTTTCTTGCCAGACCAGACTTGTTCGAATTCCTCGTCATTGATGGTGCGGATCTGCACGAAGTTGCCAAGGCGAATGCCGCGCGACTTGTCGGTGGTTTTGCGGATCATCTGATTGACGGAGACGTCTGTGCCGGGGTTTTGTTTGTAAAAGCCCGATTTTTCGGTCAACGCAAACGACACGGGAGTCAGGGGGAGGTAGCCTGTGCGCTGGTGGCTTCTGGCATCAACCTCTGGCTTGGAAAGGTGTGCAAAAAATTGCGCCACACCTTTGTACTCTTCGGCTTTCTTGCCCGACATGACCCACAGGCTGGCACCACCAATCACGGTGTTCTGCGGTGCGCCCGCAACGTCTGGGTAGTAGGGCAGAGGAGCGATACCTGAAGCAAACTTCGCGTTGCGCTTGATGTTGCCGTACAGGGCAGAGGAGCCAGTCATCATGGCGCATTCGCCGGAGACGAAGGTGGCATCAGCCAAGTTGCCACGGCCTTTGTAGACCATCAAGTTATTTTTGGCCATGTTGCCTAAGTTTTCAATGTGGCGCACATGCAGTGGAGTGTTGAAGTTCAGTCGTGCGTTAAGCCCGCGCATGCCGTTGCCCAAGGTGGCAAATTCGGTGTTGTGCCAAGCGGAGAAGCTCTCCAGCTGTGTCCAGCTCATCCAGCTGGAGGTGAAGGGGCATTTGTGGCCGGAGGCTTTGAGCTTGGCGGCTGCCAGCGCCACTTCTGGCCAGGTGGATGGTGGCTTCTCTGGATCGATGCCAGCGGCTTTGAAAGCGTCTTTGTTGTAATGGAAGACAGTCGTGGAACTGTTGAAGGGGAACGACAACATCTGGCCGTTGGGCGCGGTGTAGTAGCCCGCTACCGCAGGCACATATGACTTGGGATCAAACGGCACCCCAGCGTCTTTCATCACCTGGCCTACAGGCACGATGGCTTGTTTGGACGCCATCATGGTGGCCGTGCCCACTTCAAACACCTGCAAGATGTGCGGTGCGTTGCCTGCGCGGAACGCCGCAATGGCGGCGGTCATGGACTCGTCGTAGCTGCCTTTGAATGTGGGCACGACTTTGTACTTTGCCTGGCTGGCGTTAAAGTCTTTGGCGTGGTCGTTGACCCATTCGCCCAAGGCCCCGCCCATGGAATGCCACCATTGGATTTCGGTTTGAGCCCAAGCTGGCGCGACAAGGAAGGAGGAAGCCAGTGCAATGGCGGAAAGATGCAGTTTCATGAGAGAACTCCTAAATGAATATGGCTAATTTATGCTTGTTTTGTGACTGTCATATTAAAACCCCGGTTTCTCGCGCAAGCCCACGGGGTTTGTACGGGCTTTCACAGCATTGCTACATGTTTTAAGGGCATCAGGGTTGTCCCGCAGTTTTGTGACAGAGCGGCGATAATATGACCTAAAGTCAAAAAATCCACATGAATGCACCCTTGCCCCAACTGTTGCTGGCCACTGCCGTGGCCGACACGCCGCGCCTGCGCGAGATCCCTTACAACTACACTTCGTTCTCTGACCGCGAGATCGTGATTCGTTTGTTAGGTGCACGCTCTTGGGGGCTTTTGGAGCAATTGCGCGCTGAGCGGCAAACCGGGCGCAGTGCCCGCATGCTCTACGAAGTGCTCGGCGATATTTGGGTGGTGCAGCGCAACCCGTATTTACAAGATGATTTGCTGGACAACCCTAAGCGCCGCAAGGCTTTGGCTGACGCGCTGAACCACCGTTTGGTGGAAGTAGAAAAACGCCGCACGCCCGGAGCTGACACGCAGCGCGATGCGCATGTGGGCATCTTGCTGGAGGCTGCACGTGCTTGCGTGAAGCGCTTTTACGACTCTTTTTCTGAGATTTATGACCTGCGCAAACGCACCCACAGCGTGCTGCGCAAACACACCGCCAAAGACAATATCAAGTTTGACGGCCTCTCGCGCGTGAGCCACGTGACGGATGCGACCGACTGGCGCGTGGAATACCCATTTGTGGTGCTCACGCCGGATACCGAGGTCGAGATGGCGGGTATGGTGAAGGGCTGCATCGATCTCGGCTTGACCATCGTGCCACGGGGTGGAGGCACGGGTTATACCGGCGGTGCAATTCCACTGACTTGGAAGTCAGCCGTCATCAACACCGAAAAATTAGAGACCATGACCGAGGTAGAAATGGTATCTCTGCCCGGTGTGAATCAGCCTGTGGCCACGGTTTGGTCAGAAGCGGGTGTGGTGACGCAGCGCGTGGCGGATGCCGCGGAACGGGCGGGGTTTGTGTTTGCGGTCGATCCGACCTCGGCAGAAGCCAGTTGCATTGGCGGCAATATTGCCATGAACGCGGGCGGCAAGAAGGCGGTGCTTTGGGGCACGGCGCTCGACAATCTGGCTTCATGGCGCATGGTGACTCCCGATGCGCAGTGGCTGGAAGTCACACGCCTGGATCACAATTTGGGCAAGATCCACGATGCGGAAATGGCTAGCTTCGAGTTGAAATACTTTGATGCAGGCGGGAAAAAACTGCTGAAGACGGAGCGCCTAGATATCTCCGGCAAAACCTTCCGCAAAGAAGGTCTGGGCAAAGACGTGACTGATAAATTTCTGAGTGGCCTGCCCGGCATTCAAAAAGAAGGCTGCGACGGCCTGATCACCAGCGCGCGCTGGATATTGCACCGCATGCCCGCACACACCCGAACCGTGTGCCTAGAATTCTTTGGCCATGCCAAAGATGCCGTCCCGTCGATCGTGGAAATCAAGGATTTCATGTTTGCCGAGCAAAAACGCACTGGCGTTTTGCTGGCGGGCTTGGAGCATTTGGACGACCGCTATTTGAAAGCTGTGGGCTATGCCACCAAGTCCAAGCGTGCTCAGACCTTGGGGGCAAGCGGAAGCGGCCTGCCTAAGATGGTGCTGGTGGGCGACATCGCGGGCGACGATGCCGATGCCGTGGCACGCGCCACGAGCGAAGTGATCCGCATTGCCAACAGCCGGTCGGGCGAAGGTTTTGTGGCCATCAGCCCGGAAGCGCGCAAGAAATTTTGGCTCGATCGCAAGCGCACCGCCGCTATTTCTAAACACACCAATGCCTTCAAAATCAATGAAGACGTGGTGATTCCGCTGCCGCGCATGGCGGAATACACTGATGGTATTGAACGCATCAATATTGAGTTGTCGCTGCGTAACAAGCTGAAATTAGCCGACGAACTCCTCGCCTTTTTTGAACGTGGCAATCTGCCGCTGGGTAAAAGCGACGATGCGCAAGAAATCCCCAACGCCGAGCTGCTCGAAGGTCGCGTGAGCGAAGCGATTGTGCTGATCAAAGAGGTGCGCACGCTGTGGCAGGGCTGGCTGCAGAGCGTCGATGAAAAATTCATCGAACTGCAAAATCACGAACTGCGCGCCAGTTGGAAGACGCAAATCCGCGCTCCGCTGCGCAATATCTTCGCAGGCGGCGCGTTCAAAGGCATCTTGGATGAGGCGCAAGCCATTCATAAGCGCGTCTTGAAAGGCCGCGTTTGGATCGCGCTGCACATGCATGCGGGCGACGGCAATGTGCATACCAATATTCCCGTGAATAGCGACGATTACGACATGCTGCAAACCGCGCATGAAGCCGTGGGGCGCATCATGGCGCTGGCTCGCAAATTGGATGGCGTGATTTCGGGTGAGCATGGCATTGGCATCACCAAGTTAGAGTTTTTGAGCGACGAAGAGATCAAGCCTTTTGCCGATTACAAAGCGCGGATTGATCCTGAGGGACGGTTCAATAAGGGTAAATTGCTACGAAATAGTGAGCAAACTATTCATATTTCTCAAGGGCTAGAAGCCAAAAATGCTTCGAATGCGGGCTCTGGAGTGTGGTTTTCAGATCTCACACATGCCTACACGCCCAGCTTCGGCTTGATGGGCCATGAATCGCTGATCATGCAGCAGTCAGATATTGGCGATATCGCCGATTCGATCAAAGATTGCCTGCGCTGCGGTAAATGCAAACCAGTCTGCGCCACGCACGTGCCGCGTGCGAATTTGCTCTATTCGCCGCGCAACAAAATCTTGGCCACTTCGCTGCTGATTGAAGCTTTTCTTTATGAAGAGCAAACCCGGCGGGGCATCTCGATTCGCCATTGGGAAGAGTTTGAAGATGTGGCCGATCACTGCACGGTGTGCCACAAGTGCGAATCGCCTTGCCCGGTCAAAATTGATTTTGGCGATGTCTCGATGAACATGCGCAATTTGCTGCGCAAAATGGGGCAAAAGTCGTTCCGCCCCGGCAATGCTGCTGCGATGTTTTTCTTGAATGCCACCAACCCCGAGACGATTAAGTTCATGCGTTCGGCCATGGTGGATGTGGGCTTCAAGGCGCAGCGCTTGGCCAATGATTTGCTGCGCGGCTTGGCCAAGAAGCAAACCGCCAAACCGCCCGCCACTTTAGGCGCAGCGCCGATCAAGAGCCAAGTGATTCATTTCATTAACAAGAAAATGCCCGGTGGACTGCCTAAGAAAACCGCGCGTGCTTTGCTGGATATTGAAGACAACGACTACGTGCCGATCATTCGGAATCCGCAGCAAACCACAGCAGAAACCGAAGCCGTGTTTTATTTTCCCGGCTGTGGTTCGGAGCGCCTCTTTTCTCAAGTGGGCTTGGCCACGCAGGCCATGCTCTGGCATGCGGGCGTGCAAACCGTGTTGCCGCCGGGCTATTTGTGTTGCGGCTATCCGCAGCGCGGCTCGGGTCAATTCGACAAAGCCGAGAAGATCATCACTGACAACCGCGTGCTCTTTCACCGGGTGGCCAACACTCTCAATTACCTCGACATCAAAACCGTGGTGGTGAGTTGCGGCACCTGCTACGACCAGCTCCAAGGCTACCAATTTGAGAAAATCTTTCCCGGTTGCCGGATTATTGATATTCACGAATATCTGCTGGAAAAAAACATCACGCTCAGCGCCAACCAGCAAGGCGGGTATCTTTACCATGACCCCTGCCACAGCCCGATGAAGCTGCAAGACCCGATGAAAACCGTGAAAGCGCTGGTGGGCGACAACGTCCTCAAAAACGAGCGCTGCTGTGGTGAATCTGGCACCTTGGGGGTGACGCGGCCTGATATTTCCACGCAAATTCGCTTCCGCAAAGAAGAAGAGCTGCGCCAAGGCGAGGCTGATTTGCGCGCGACGGGCGCAGTTGCAGCAAAAGCCAATGTCAAAATCCTCACCAGCTGCCCCAGCTGCTTACAAGGCTTGTCGCGCTTTGGCAACGATCTGCAAAACGGTTTGCTGGAGGCCGACTACATCGTGGTGGAAATGGCCAATCAGATTCTTGGCGAGAACTGGTTGCCTGAGTATGTGGCCAAGGCCAACCAAGGCGGGATTGAGCGCGTGTTGGTCTGACGCCACTGTGCGCTTTGTCACAAAAAACCGCTCAATACGGGTTTTTATGGCGGAAGTGCTGGCAATTCGTGATTTTTCACCGGAATGCAATGCTGCATGGGGCTGTTGGTACGGCAAGAAAAGCCCTACCATCGCAGGGTTCATCACATCTGTTGCGTTTTGAAGCGCCGCTCCATTTATGGCCAAAATCAAGCACTCTTTTCCCCTCCACCTGCGAGCCGCTGCAATGTGCTCGTTGCTGGTTTGTGCGTGGCTGGCAAGTGCGGCTTGGGCTCAAACACCCGGCAGCGTACCCGCCAACGCTGCTGCAGGTGAGGTGGAGTTCATGCGCGGCGTGGGTTTTGCGCAAAGCCCGGGCCAAACACCCCGTACGCTCGGCAAAGGGCTGCCCCTGCAAGAAGGCGATCGCCTGACCACCGCCGATGGCGCGACTGCGGTGGTTAAGCTTCAAGATGGTACGCGCATGACAGTGCGCCCCGGCAGCGAAATGGTGCTTTCGCAATTCAAATACAAACAAGACGCGCAAGATAACAGCATGGTGATTAACATGCTGCGCGGCGGCTTGCGTGCGATCACAGGACTCATCTCCAAAAGCTCACCCAACGCGGCGCGCATTCAAACCAACACCGCTACCATCGGCATTCGCGGAACGGATTTTGATGCGCGTATTTGTAGCCGAGATTGCGGTACCGAAGCTGCCCGTGTGACGCAAGCGGCCAAGCCGAATGCGATCGGTGCCAGCGCCAAGGTCTTGTCGTCTCGTGGTGAGGTGGTTGCTGTTGATGGCGCGGGTCAGCGCCGCCGCTTGGTGGATGGCGGGGGCGTATATCCCGGTGATGTGGTGGAAACCGGCCAAGGAACGCAGGCCATTTTGGCTTTTCGTGATGAATCTCGTATCACTTTGGGCGCTACCAGTCGCTTCCGGGTGGACAATTTTGTGTATGACAGTGCGAATGCAGGGGAAGGTCGCATGCTCACATCCTTGCTCAAAGGCACAGTGCGTGCGCTTTCGGGCTTGATCGCGAAGGCCAACAACCGCAATGTGGGCTACAGCACCTCAACCGCGACCATCGGCATTCGCGGCACCGACGTGCTGATCCGCTGCACCGGCGCTTGCGCAGGCGAGTCGGGCGCAGCAGAAGACGGTCTCACCGTCTTTACCTATGCAGGCGTGGTCGACGTCACCAAACTCACTGATTTCACCAGCACATTTGTTCTGCCCGTAGGCCAAGGCCTGAGCGTTTTGCCTCAAGGCACACGGGGTGTCAATACCGAGCCCACCAATGACCTGACTGCCCCGAGCAGCGTTCCTGTGCCTCCAGCGTTCTTTGGCAGTGAAGCGACCCAAGAAAACCAAGAAGGCCTGTTTGTCTTCGTGCGCGATGGTCATATCGAGATTGCGACCGGCTCCTCCGTGCTCCATTTGGGACGCAATGAGGCGGGCTTTGCAGGAAACAATGGCGGTGTGGCCCGGCCCCAAGACGTGCCGCGTTTCCTGGAGTTTGACCGCACGCCACTTCCAAATGCCAGTAACTTCAATGTGACGGCACTGTTGGGCGATTCCAACGTTCGGGGTGGCCGGGTTTGCCGATGAGCCTGCTTTGATGGGTGTTTTAATCTCGGAATGTCACAATCTCCACATGCGTTCGAAAATTGACTCGTGCCGTGCCATGCCTGCTCTGACGGGATTCAGCCAAGCGATGGGATTGGCCATTGCCATGCTTGCCAGCCCGTTGTCTTGGGCGCAAGCCACGCCAACTGCCGCGCCTGCGGCTGCCTCCTCATCCAGTCCGAGCTTTGCGATTCGGGGCTTCAATATCAAAGGCGATAACCCTTTAAGCGCCGCACAAACCAGCCAGGTGCTCGCGCCCTTCTTGCGCAGCGATGCAAACATCGACACGCTACAAAAAGCCACCGCGGCGCTTGAAGTTGCTTTGCGCGATGCGGGCTTTGGATTGCACAAAGTGGCACTGCCGCCACAAGAGGTGGGCGAGACAGTGGCGCTGGAGATCGTGAAGTTCACGATAGGCCGCATTGTCGTCTCGGGCAACAAGCATTTTCAGGAAGCGAATATCCGCGCCAGCTTGCCCGAGCTGCGTGAAGGCGCTTCGCCAAATTTCAAGCGTATGGCGGTGCAAACCAGCATGGCCAATGACAACCCGAGCAAGCAGCTGAGCGTCGCCTTGAAAGAATCTGCCGAGGCTGACAAGATTGATGCCTCGGTGGAAGTGCGTGATTCTCGCCCTTGGTTTGGCGCAATCACAATGGCCAACAATGGCAACGACTCCTCGGGGCGAGATCGTTTTACGCTTTCCACCGGACACAACAATCTGTGGGGCCAAGACCACCAAGCCGTGCTCGCCTACACCACCTCTCTGGAGCGCCCAAGCAGCGTTCATCAGTGGGGTTTAAATTACAAAATTCCTTTTTATGCTGCGCGCGGCACGCTAGGCATTTCGGCCACCAAATCCGATGTACTGGGCACTTTTGCCTCATTCACCAGCACCGGCGTGGGCCGTACTTTGGGTTTGAACTACAGCTTGGCAAATGAGCCAGAGGGTGGGCGGCGCAGTTATTTTGCATTGAGTCTGGATGACCGCGTGTTCGGTGCGGCCGTGGTCAATGGCGTGGCGGTCGGCGTGGATCGGCGCAGCCGCCCTTTGGGTTTGAGCTATCAGGTCAAAAACGAATCTGACACGGCGCAATGGTCTTACAACATCGATTTGGCTGCCAATTTGAACAGTGGTAGCGGAAATTCAGCCGCAGCCTACCGCTCGGAATATAACAACACCGTCACCGGTCAAGGTATTTCGAGCCAAGCCTTCCGCATTGTGCGCATGGGCTACCAATACTCTGCCAATTTAGGCAAAACCTGGCTCTGGAGTACGCGCTCACAACTGCAAATAAGCAATACCCCACTGATTTCGGGTGAGCAAATCGGGCTTGGCGGTACAAGCTCCTTGCGCGGTGCGCCGGATCGGGCAATCTCCGGCGATGGCGGTTTGCTCAGCAGCCTGGAGATCACTTCGCCTGAGGTGGCTAAAGGCTTGCGCTTCACGGGCTTCTTAGATGCAGGCTGGTTGCGCAACCGCGATGCCGATGGCCTGCGCCGCGTCTCCTCCGATAGCTTGGCCAGCTTGGGGCTGGGCTTGCGCTATGGCCATGAGGCGGGCATTTCGCTCAGTGCTGACTATGGCCGACTACTGAGCAGCAGCAAGCTGCCTTTGGCCACCAATTCCAGTGCGCCGCAAAAGGGTGATGATAAATTGCACCTGACGCTCTCGGTTCGCTTCTAAAATGTGAGCTTGCGCTCTTGGCGCTCGAAAGCAATTATGGCTGGCCTCACACAAGACACTCCCTCACCTGTTGACATCACGGTGCATCAGCAATCCAAGCTTTTAGAGATTTCTTTCTCTGATGGCAAAGCCTTCAAACTGCCCTTTGAACTGATGCGCGTGTATTCGCCGTCTGCCGAAGTGCAAGGCCATGGCCCCGGCCAAGAAACCCTGCAAACGGGCAAGCGTGATGTGGGGCTACAAGAGCTGGAGTCGATCGGCAATTACGCCGTCAAACCGGTTTTCACGGACGGCCACGAGAGCGGCATATTTTCTTGGGATTACCTGTATTTCTTGGGCAGCCAACAAGACGAGCTGTGGCAACGCTATTTAGCCAGGCTGGAAGCTGCCGGTGCAGATCGCAACGCGCCGATGGAGGCTGCTGGCGGCCATGTCCATGGCGCGGGTTGCAGCCACCATTGAAATCAATGTACTATTAATTCGATAGCGTACTACGCAGTATTTATAATGGCTACCACGCATTTTGGCTTTAAAAACGTTGACGAAACCGACAAAGCACGCCAGGTACGCGGTGTGTTTGACTCGGTAGCTTCCAAATACGATGTGATGAACGATCTCATGTCGGCGGGGCTGCATCGCGGCTGGAAGGCTTACACGGTGCTCGTCTCAGGCGCACGCGAAGGCTCGCGGGTGCTTGACGTGGCGGGTGGCACTGGCGATTTGGCGCTGGCGTTTGCCAAAAAAGTCGGCAAAACGGGC
>JANMDE010000385.1:0-8317 GCA_031376105.1 Variovorax sp.
GATCGTCATGGCGGTGCGCAAGCTCCATAAGCCCGCGCCTGTCCAAGGTTTGAGTATTGTGCTTACGCCAACAACGATCAAAGTACCCAGAACGCAAGCGATGGCAAACGCACCAAAATTCTCTTGCCCAACAGGCCATCCATGCTGAGAATGCGTGCTCAGCCACAGTGCAACTCCTGTGGTAGCCACGATCACCCACAGCATCCATAGTATCTCGCTACGCAAAGCCAAACACATCGGTATCGCGAGCAGCGCCCACAAAGCAAATAGCTGCCAAGGATCGGCTCCCGTTTGATAGGTCTGCCCAAAATAGGCAAACAAAGCACCAATGCCAAACATAGCAGCCAAGCCCATCGCTGCCGCCGTGACAGAAGCCTTGCCTGATGCATCTTTATCCGCAGCGGCAGACTGCTTGCTCAGATACCAAGCCGCTCCAAGGCTCATCACTAAGACAAAGACCTCCAGCAATCCAAACCTGCCAAAACGCCCAAAATCACCCCAATTTGCCGCTACCCACATCACCACGCCCAGCCCCCCCAGAGCCGCTGCCAGCGCAACAACCCCGCGCCAAAACCACAGGCGCACCACATCAGAGGACGGCTGAGGCTCTGCCATACTTATAAGTAGCGCGGTTTTTTCCGCATCTAGTTTGTAGCGCTGAGCCAGCGTTTGAGCTGCATCCAAATGACTCATGAAGCCTCCTATTTCACTATAAATTTAGTAGCACTCCGCGCAGTATCTATCGCGGGGAGAAGGCGAAAACGTTCTAAAAATCACAATTTCAAAGCGATCGGCACTGCGCCCAAGCCTGCGCGTGGCATCCATTCAAACACACTGTCTACCGTGACGGATTCAATGCGGTCTGTGAATCTCTTCTTGGCAGGATGATCGTCAAACTCGATATTGGCCTGCGTCAAGCGCCCGCCCAAGCGAGTGAGTGGTTTGATGTCGAGCACCGTGGGTTGGTAGTTTTTGAACTGTAGCCATGCCTGCGCTTGATCTCGGGTGCGGATGCTGGGCTCCATCGCAGCAGCCAGCGTCTCTATCGCCCACTGATTGCTCTGCTGGTATTTTGTGCCCCACACATAGCTCACCATGCTGTAAGGCTTGATGTGCATTGCTTTCATTCGGGATTCGCTGAGCAAAGCAGCATGCAACTTGTCTTGCACCTCTTTCGTGGGCACGCTCCATGCCGCTTCAAACCGAAACAAATCATCGAGAAAAAACTCACCCAAACCTTGTCGATAGAGCGAAGCCTCTGCCGTGCCGCAAGTATTGAGCTTGTGCGCCACCAGCCAACGCCCATCACGCGCTTTGTAAGCAAAGCCCAGATGCGAATAGCGCAGACCATATTTGCTCAAGTCTTGCCCCGCACGCGCGAGGATCACCACCTTCGCCCCGCTCTTGGCATGCTCAGCTTCCAGCGCGCGCCAAGTGCGCTCAGCCAAATTCATACCCTGCGTGATCATCTGCGCCGAAGGCGGCTTGGGCGCATCGCAGGAGCGGCCTGCCAAGGCGGGCAGGCTGATGCTCAAGGATAGAAAAGCACCAAGCAGCAGTTGGCGAAACAGGGTGTTCATGGCGGCTCCATTCAGCGCGTGATGCGCTCGTTGTGCAAGAGCGCCTTGCCCAGCTCATTGGGAACAAAGGCAATCGCTTCGCCCAAAGCCGAGAGCACGATGCCTGTACCGATCACGCTCACGGTGACGACCGTACCCGCAGAAATCGCCGTTTGCTTGATGCCTTGGCCAATGATTTCTACGCTCACCCTTGCGCCATCGGATGCGCGCTCAATCACAAACACCGTGCCCCGCGCTGTGACTTCAATCACCTTGACAACAAACACCGCGCCCACTGTTGACAATATCACCGGCGCAGCCACAGAAGCGCCAGCCGCTGTGCTGGCGCCTACACCAGCCACCATCACCGAAGCCACAGGCAACATGCTCAGCACCACTGAGGCTTCGCTTTGCGCATACGATTTTGAAGGCGAACCGATGCTAGACGTTATGAATACTGCGTAGAGTGCTATAGAAAACGTAGTGGCTAAAGACACTGCTGTAGATTTCAAAGAAAAAGCTTTCATCACTCGCTCCATTTCTGTCGAGAAAAAATTCATCGGTTTGAAAGCAAACTCAAGCATGTAGCTCAAGTTTGCGGCACTTACAAAACGCTTTGCCTAACGCTTACTGCGTTTCCATCTCGCGGCGCGCTTCGGCCCGGGCAGCCAAGCGAGCTTCTGCCAAATCAGCCTCATGCTTATCGCGCAGGGTCTTAGCGAGCGTGAACGTGGTAGTAATCAAATACAACCAGCTCACCAAAAGGAAGGCTTTGTAAGTGTCATTCACACCCATGCGCCACAAACCCCAGCCCGTGAGCGTCATTGCCACAAAAAAGGCGGTGTAGACCACCATCTTCCACATCGGGGTGTCGACCTTCTTGTATTGGTTATCGCGCACGAATTTCGCCAAGAAAAACGCAGTGGACAAGCAAAAGATATACCCCATCACCATGAACGCGCGATCCAAATCCTGCCCAGGAAGCCAAGCCAAACCCGTGCCGCACAGAAACACGGCCAAGCCAAAAGAGATCCACACCTGCAATTGCCATGCGCCGGTGTCGCGTTGAATAATGGGTTGGTTTTGCATAAGTTCCTTACGGTTGTTGAAGATGTAGAGAAGTATCCACTGAGTTTATAACCCGACAAGCAAGCGCTTCAAAGTGGCTGCGGATGCCTGCAAAGGTATCAGCAGATGATACTTTTTGCAAGATTTAAGCCTTCTTTCATTCATTTGCGAGGGATTCAAGCTTGCTCTCATGCTGCCTTCAACTCATTACGCATTATTCTTGGGACAGGCGTTTGACTTGGTCAAACAAAGCGGCAGGAGATATTGCATTTGCGGGTATGGCTGCACCAACATTCAATCCCACCCGATTCAGCACTCCTCGCCGAAACGGCCTGACCATCGCGCCGTTTTTCTCCACACGACTAAAGAATGAGCCCCACAAATTGGTAAGCGCCATGGGGATCACGGGTGGCTCGATGCCTTGGAGTTTGGCTTCGCTTAGGATTTTCATGATGCCGCCTTTGAATTCTTGTAGCGTGCCGTCGCGGGTGATGCCGCCTTCGGGGAAGATGGCGAGCATGTCACCCTCTTTCAGCACTTTGCCCGCAGCGGCGAATGCGGCTTCATAGGCGGCGGGGTCTTCGGCTTTTGAAGCGATGGGGATGGCTTTGGCGAGTTTGAAAAACCACCCCAAAACGGGCATTTTGAAGATGCGATGATCCATGACGAAGACGATGGGGCGCGGGCTGGCAGCCATGAGCAAAATCGCATCCACAAAGCTCACGTGATTGCAGGCCAAGATGGCTGCACCAGATACCGGGATGCTTTCATCACCTGTGACTTTAAAACGATAAATGCAGCGCGATGCCACCCAGGCCACAAAGCGCAGAAAGTATTCAGGCACAAGCAGGAAGATATAAATCGCCACCACGGCGTTGGCTAGCGCCGTGAAGAGGAAGACCTGAGGAATCGTGAAGCCGCTGCCGAGCAATGCACCCACGATCAGGCTGCTGGCGATCATAAAGAGCGCGTTCAAAATATTGTTAGCTGCAATGATGCGGGCGCGGTGCGTGGGCTGGCTGCGTAGCTGGATCAGCGCATACATCGGCACGCTGTACAAGCCCGCAAACAAGCTGAGCAAAAATAAATCTGCCATCACGCGCCAATGGGCACTGATGCTGATAAATTGCATCACGGTCAGCAGTTCGGCCTTAGGAAGACTGCGGGCGGCAAAATACAAATCAAGCGCAAACACGCTCATGCCAATCGCACCGAGCGGCACGAGGCCAATCTCCACATGCCGGCGCGAGAACACTTCGCAAAGCAGCGAGCCGGTGGCGATGCCAATCGAGAAAACCACAAGCAAGAGCGAAGCCACATTAGAGCTGCCATGCAATACGTCTTTTGCAAAACTCGGGAATTGACTTAAGAAAACCGCGCCAAAAAACCACATCCAACTGATGCCCAGCAGCGAGCGAAACACGACGATATTGCCGTGCGCCAGCTTCAAATTTTTCCACGTCTCAGTAAACGGATTCCAGTTGATTTGAAGCGTGGGATCCGTTGCAGGTGTGGCAGGAATATATTGCGCGACCACTCTTCCAACGATGGCTGCCGCTATGCAAGTGATAGCAACATACGTAGCACCGATGCCGGGTAGAGCAATCAAAACACCGCCAACGATATTGCCAGCCAGAATGGCCACAAAGGTACCCATCTCCACCATGCCATTGCCGCCAGTGAGCTCGCGCTCATTCAAAACCTGTGGCATATAGGCAAATTTCACGGGGCCAAAAAGTGTGGAATGCAAGCCCATCAAAAAAGTGCAACCCAGCAGCACGGGCACATTGGCATTAAAGAAACCGTAAGCAGCAATCAGCATGATCGCAATTTCAAGATTCTTCACGAAGCGAATGATTTTGCTTTTTTCATACTTGTCGGTGAACTGCCCGCTGGTGGCGGAAAACAGCAAGAAAGGCAAGATAAACAGCGCCCCAATCACCAAGCCCGCCATCGCAGGCTGCATCCAGCTGATAGACAGCTGATACGTGACCATCACCGTGAAGGCGAATTTAAAAACGTTGTCATTCGCTGCGCCTGCAAACTGCGTCCAGAAAAACGGGGCGAAGCGGCGCTGGCTTAGCAGGGCGAATTGGTTGGGATGATCGTTGTGTTGGTCTGGTGCGCTCAAGGCGGGCTCCTTGTAAATTGTTGTCTGAGCCATTATGACTTCCTCAAAGCAAGAATCACGGGCACAGCAGCCAAACTGGCGGCGAGATGCTTAAGGCTATGGCCAGAGATGACGCCTTGGGTCAGCTCGAAGATGGGAGCATCTTGCGCCTCGAAGAGTTTGGCCAAAGCATAGAGCGCGATCAATGCACCGAGGTGCATGGAAGGTATTTGCTTGCTGCGCGGCAGGCAGCTCAGCCAGACGATCAGCGCCATACCGCCGAATTGCACGATGGCCCAAGGCAAGACGTTTTGCAGCGTGTAGGCAGCGATGGCGGCCAAGGGCGCGAGCAGCAGCAGCACGGGTGTGGCGCGACTACTCACGGCTGCCCCCAAGCGCGAGCCTGCGGCCAACGAGATGATGCCAGCAAAGGCAATGGCCATACCCAAGCGATCAATCATCAAGCCAGCGTCGCTCGGTGCCCAGTGATAAAAGCTCGACCCCAAGCAAGTGAAGATCAGGCCGATGAAGAAGACGCGAGCGGCGTTTTGCAAAGGCGCAGCCACCTGCTTGGCGCGATGCAGCGCAATCAGCCCCCAGATGCCGCCTAGGAGAAAAGGCAGATTGGAAAGCACATCCATGCAATTGGGAATGCCAAAGAAACCGCGCGCATCAATGAAGGCATGGCCATGCGCATGCACGTGGCTGTGGCCACTGGTGGGAATGTGCGGCAGCAAAGGCGCGAGCAGCGGGAAGAGGATAGTGAGGCCAATGGCAGCTAAGGCCATGGTCATGAGGGCGGTATGAAAGCGCTGCTGAGATGCGGTGTGGGCTGAAGAAATCATGTGAATACCAGAAGGGTTGAACATGAACGGATCATCTGGCGCAATGCGCATTCGTTCTAAAAAGCCTGCGCAGCGCAACTAGGCAGCGCGATGGGTATCAGAATTTGATACCACCTGGGCAGATCAAGCAGGCGCAGTAAACACGGTGAGCACACCGGTGTAGCCATACAAATGCTGATGCGCGATCTCGCCGCCTGCGAAGAAGCCCACCAGTGGCACATCGCCAAGCGCATGGCGCAGGATTTGTAGCTCAGCGCTGTCGCCACCAAAATGCGGGCCGCCACGGCCTGCGCAGCTCACATAGATCGCTCCGACGATATTCTTTGAATGATTTAAGCCATTCGCCCTTATATTATATGCATAGCTTGCTACTGAATTTATAGCGTTTTGTGCACCAGTTGTTGTTGTTTCTTGCCATTCTTCAGGCTCTAGCTCTTCCCGGATCTCTGCGCAGATGCGCATTAAATCGCGCCTAGCAGCTTCTTTGTTGCGCTCACAAAACGTCAGCTCGCTGCCTTCAGGCGCAAGATCAGCCACCGCAATACCGCGCCGCATTGGATCGAGCCCGACGAGATGGCGCACGCGCGTGTCTGCACCAAAGCGGCCTTGGCCGCGCTCAATGGAATGACCTTGGCTGCGCGCTAGGCTGCTGTCTTGTAAACCTTGCGTCAGCCCGACAAAGGTTTGCCGCAAACTCACCACCGCGCGCTGCGGATCACTCAGGCTGATATTCAATTCGTCCAGCAACACATCGAGCGCAGGCTCGCCATCGAGCTCCAGCACCACATGGCGGTCACTTTTGGTGATGCGGTGCGGCTCGGCGGCCTTACCGTTTGGCAGGCGAATCGGCTGGCAGCCCTGCGTCACGCGCGAGATCAACGCCACGTTTTCGCCGAAAGCCACGCCGCTTAAACCACCCGCGAATACACCCCAATCCGTGGATGAATCTGAGCTGGTATTGACATCACTTTGATGCAAAGCAATTTGGGGCACAGCATGACGGCTGGCCGCCAAACCGCCAAACAAATAGCCCGATGCCGTGCGCCCAGCCAGCTCACAGAGCAGCTCGGCCAGATCTGGTGTGTGGCCATCGGCATGCACCAAGGCGCTGTGGGGCCTAAAACTTGCGCTGCTCACCAAAGGTGCCACACCGCTGAACACACGATACTGCTCGCGCGGCAAATCACAAAGCATCACAGCCAGTGCAGGCTCGTCAAAATACTCCACGTTGTTGGACGCAATGCCCACACCCACTGTGCCTACCCAATCGCTCACTTGCGGCAACTCTTGTCGCAGCATATCCAACAGAGCCTGCGTATCAGCAGCGTAATGGTCGGTGAAATAAACAATGCCCAGCGAAGGCTGCGCGGCATGCGCGGGAAGCGCCATCTGCGCGCGCAGCTGCGCGATCACCAGGCCTGCGCACATGCGCCATTGCGGATGCGTCGCGTGCGCGAAAGAAAAAGGCTTCATCTTCGCTTAGCGGCTACTTTTTTAGTGGCTGTTTTTGCAGCTTTTTGGGCATTGGCCGTTGATTTTGCTGCGCGAGCTGCTATTGATTTACTGGCATTCTGGGCCGTATTGGAAGCAGCTTGCGCAGCTGATTTTGCGGTATTCATCGCACTGTTCACTGCCGTTTGCGTCATCGCTTTGGCCATGTTTTTCGTGGTGTCCATCGCAGTTTTCTTGCCAGCGTCTTTCATTGCTTCCGAGGCAATTTGGCCAAACTGCTGCGTGAGCGAGCCCCACCATTGCATCGGATCAATCAGGCCAGCAGCGGGTTTGCCAGCAGCGCCCGCAGCCTTCTTTTTGGCCGCAGTTTTCTTAGCAGTAGGCTTACCCAAAGCCGAGTTTACAGCGCCAGCCACCGTCTCGGTGGCTTTGAGCTTAAAGGCATTCGCCACATCGCCCATATTGAAGTTCATGCCCTTCAAAGTGGCGAGTGTCATCTTTTGCACTTCCAGCGCCGTCACGGTGGCTTGCAGCGCTTTGGCATTCTGGTCCAGCCAAAATTGCACCGTTTTCAGCTCTTCAATACGTTTGTCCAGCTCTTCCACACTCAGCGTGGGAGCGACCCAATTGGCTGGGTTGGGCAACTGTGGAATGCCCTGCGCCGCGCCCTTCACAGCCGATGTGGCCAAGCCTTGCAAAAAATCAAAGCCGGGAACGAACTTGCCGAACGTACTGTTCATAGGGTTGCTGCTGTCACTCATGGGTTTGTCTCCAATATTGATAAAACTAGCTTATCACGCTGGCTACAAATTGCATAGCGAAAAAACTCAAAATCTCGCTGGCCGCCGCTCACGCAAACTTGCCACGCCTTCGCGCACATCCGGTCCGCCAAAACCCATGAATTCAAGCGCGAGCGAGGCGTCAAAGCTAGGACCCGCTTGGCGCAGCCAATTGTTGAGCGCATATTTCGTCCAGCGAATCGCGCTTTGGCTGCCCGCAGCGAGCTTGTCGGCCACTTCGTAGGCTTTGGGCAACAGCTGATCTTGCGGCACGCAGAGCGACACGAGCCCAATGCGCTCGGCCTCTGCTCCGCTCACGGCCTCGCAAAGTAACAGGTAATACTTGGCCTTGGCCATGCCGCAAAGCAGCGGCCAAATGATGGCGGCATGATCGCCTGCCGCGACGCCGAGGCGAGTATGCCCATCGACGATTTTTGCGGTGTCTGCCGCAATAGAAATATCAGCCAACAGCCCAGCCACCAAGCCCGCCCCCACTGCGGGTCC
>JANMDE010000452.1:0-16803 GCA_031376105.1 Variovorax sp.
TTGAAAAAATCATGCCTGTTTTCAAAAATTTTGTATTTCTTTTTTGCGTCTTTTGCGCAACTTCTGCGCCCTTTGCGTCCGGTATTTTTCTCAGCCCCTCAAACCAACTTCTTAAGCAGCTCCGCCTTCTTCGCAGAAAACTCTTCGTCCGTCAGAATGCCCTTGGCCTTCAAATCGCCCAGCTTTTCCAGCATGCCCATCACATCATCCGGCTTCACGCCAGCGGCCTGGGCAGCTTGAGCGGATGCGGTATTCGCACCCTGCAAACCTGCCTGCATCGTCTGCGCCATGATTTGCCCCATGGCCAGCCCCGCGCCCATGCCCATCGCATCGCCCGCAATGCCCCCACCTCCGCCCGAGTTTTCCGCAAATTTCGGAAGCGCCTGCGCGGCTTGGTATTGCATGAATTTGCCCATGTCGTTGCCGACCATGCCCATGCCGATTTTTTGATCAAGGATTTTTTGCAGCTCTTCGGGCAGCGAGACGTTTTGCACCGTCATGCCATCAAGCTTCAAACCAATCTTGGCAAATTCGCCCTCCAGCGCTTTCACCAGCGCCTGCGCAAACATCTGCTGATTTGCTGCCAGATCAAGAAAAGGAATGCCGCTGGAAGCAATCGCGTTACTGATGTGTTGCAACACGAGGCCGCGCAGTTGGCCATCCAACTCCTCTGCACGATACAGATCGCGTGTACCAGAAATTTCGGTGTGAAACAGCTTTGGATCGTTCACGCGGAAGTTGTAATTGCCAAAGGCTCGCAGGCGCACCGCACCGAAATCTTTATCGCGAATCGTGATCGGCTGCGGTGTGCCCCATTTCGCATCCAGCTGTTGGCGCGTGGAGAAGAAATACACATCGGTTTTAAACGGAGATTCAAACAGCTTGTCCCAATTTTTCAAATTGGTCAGCAGCGGAATATTTTGTGTGGTGAGCTTGTGCAGACCCGGGCCAAACACATCGGCCACTTTGCCTTCGTTCACGATCATCGCCATCTGCGATTCGCGCACCGTGAGCATCGCGCCGTTTTGAATCTCCATGTCTTGCATGGGAAAGCGCCAAGCGAGTACGCCATCGCCCTCCTCCGTCCATTGAATGACGTCAATAAACTGTTTCTTGATGAAATCCATCAGTCCCATGGCGATCTCCTTGTGTGAAAACGATTTTGAAATGGTTTGCAGCGCTTAGGCTACAGTTTGTGGATTCATCATACCGATAGTTTGTTGCATGCGCCACGATATTCCGACCCCGCCCACCTCGCCTGCCCAAGCCATGATTCTGGCCGCAGGCCGAGGTGAGCGCATGCGCCCGCTCACCGACACCTGCCCCAAACCGCTGCTGCAAGTGCGCGGCCAGCCGCTCATGCTCTGGCCGATGCAGGCGCTGGCGCTCGAGGGCTTCGTTTCGCAGTTGGTGAACACCGCTTGGTTAGGCGAGGTCATTGAAGATTATTTTTTAAGCAAAACAAGCCATCTGCCCTCGCAAAATAAGCATAGGTTGCTATTAAATTCAGAGCATGTTGATATCCAGTTTTCTCACGAAGGCCGCGATTTTGGCGGTGCATTAGAAACGGCAGGTGGCATCGTTCGCGCTCTGCCGCAGCTAGATATGGCGTTCTGGGTTGGGGCTGGCGATGTGTTTATGCCCAATTTTGAATTCAGTCGCGCAGCTTTCCAGAAGTTCGTTCAAAGCGAGGCCTTGGCGCATATTTGGCTCGTTCCCAATCCGCCTCACAATCCGTGCGGCGATTTCGGCCTTTCCCCAAGCGGCCAAGCACTTAACCTTTTCAGAGACGCTGGCCATACTTTGTACACCTTCAGCACCGTCGCGCTGTACAAAAAAGCCCTTTTCGCGCCACCGTTTTGCGCCGTCCCAGCTGGCAACCCCCAGGGCATCAAATTTGCCCTCGCGCCCTTATTGCGAGCCGCGATGGACGCAGGCCGCGTCACCGCGCAGCTCTTTGAAGGCGAGTGGACGGATGTCGGCACCCCAGAGCGATTGGCTCTGTTGAATAGCGCGACTTAGGGTTGGAAGACAAATACCGGACGCAAAAGCCGCAAAAGTTGCGCAAAAGACGCAAAAAATACCGAAAAAACTAAAATTGAGTCGTGCATTTCGCACGACGTACTTTGCTTCCATCTGGAAGACGTGCGTTGGCATTTTTTGCCGCTTTTGCGCAACTTCTGCGCCATTTGCGTCCGGCTGTTCGGCTGTTTCTTCCGTCGCCGAGCACACCGTTTGATGAGATGACATTGTGCAGGTGATCCCAAAAACCACGAGAATCAAGCCATGAACACCATTCCTCACCATGCCGTCTACTCTCAGCGCCGCGCCAAAGTGGCTGCTCTGCTGGGCAAAGAATCCATCGCCATCATCCCCACAGCGCCCGAGCACGCGCGTAACCGCGATAGCGATTTTCTGTACCGCCATGACAGCTATTTCTACTATCTCACCGGTTTCACCGAACCCGGCGCAACTCTGCTGATCGAATCCGATGGCACCAGCACACTGTTTTGTCAGCCGAAAGACATGGAGCGCGAAATTTGGGATGGCTACCGCTTAGGGCCAGATGCTGCGCCCGGCTTCCTCGGCCTGCAAGCCGCGCACCCCAACACCGAGCTGGCCACGCAATTGCCCAAGCTCTTGGAAAACCGCGCCACCGTTTGGTATCCGTTTGCCATTCACCCGGGCTTGGAAAGTCAGGTCGATGGTTGGCTGCAAAAGGTTCGTGCCCGCGTGCGCTATGGCGCTCTTTGTCCCGAAAGCCAGCGTGATTTGTGCAGCATCTTGGATGAAATGCGCCTGATCAAAGACGCTCACGAAATCGACATCATGCGTCGCGCTGCGCAAATTTCTGCTCAGGCGCATATTCGCGCTATGCAACTGTCTGCTCGCATGCTACAGGGCGGCCATGACCTGCGCGAATACCATCTCGATGCCGAACTGCTGCATGAATTCCGCCGTCAGGGCAGCGAATATCCCGCGTATGGCAGCATCGTTGCCGGCGGCGCAAATGCCTGCGTCTTGCACTACCGCGCAGGCGACGCAAGAATCTTGAATGGTGATTTGGTGTTAATCGACGCAGGCTGCGAGCTTCACGGCTACGCATCCGACATCACCCGCACTTTCCCCGCCAACGGCAAGTTCACCGCGCCGCAGCGCGAGATTTATGAGATCGTCTTAGCCAGCCAAGAAGCCGCCATCGCCGTCACGAAGCCTGGCGCACGCTTTGTTGACCCCCACGAAGCCGCCGTCAAAGTTCTCGCCCAAGGCATGCTCGATGTGGGTTTGCTCAACAAAGATAAGCATGGCAGCCTGCAAGACGTGATCGACAAACGCGCCTACTTCCAGTTTTACATGCACCGCACTGGCCAGTGGCTCGGCATGGACGTTCATGATTGCGGTGGTTACAACGAACTTTCAGAATTGGCGCAAACCACAGAACGCAAAGATCCGCTCTCCGGCGAACTCATCAAAAACCGCCCCAGCCGTATCTTGCAAGAAGGCATGGTTCTCACCATCGAACCCGGCCTCTATATCCGCCCCGCTCCCGGCGTGCCCGAGAAATTCCACAATATTGGAATTCGGATTGAGGATGATGCGGTGGTGAATGCGCGTGGCTGCGAGTTGATGTCGCGGGGCGTGCCGGTAGACGCGCTCGCTATCGAGGGTCTTATGACCAAGTAAAACGAGCCCTGTGTAGGGCTCGTTGGATTGATCTGGCGAGATCGCTTAAGTGCGGACCACGCCCTCACGCAGGATGCGGCGGGGCGTTTTTAATGAGTTCACCGGATAGGGGGTCTTTCCGTTAGGCGAGTTGCTTCATTTTTTTTGACTTCTCCGACTGGTGTATCGCCACCCAAATTAGGTGCGCCATCCTTGTCATCTTTACGGTCGAACGTTAGCAACTTGTCGACAACCAAGCGGACCCACTGTGGGTAGGTGTAAGCCGTTCCTTTGTTGTGATCAATGATGGCACCAATACCACCGCCAAAAATGATATTGCCTGCCATACCTGCATTTACACGAGACACAGCCGTACCTTTTGCATCCGCAGTAGCAGCCTTTGTACAAACGACTTGCAGATCTTTTGAAGAGCGACGAATCTGCAAAGTGCCAGGAGTCTTGATAGTTTGTGAGCCATAGTCATTCTCTGCTTTGCACTCCATATCCTTCACCTCAGCGCCTGCTTTGTCAAAAGTCTCGAACCGCATGGGGTGCGTTGAATCGTTGGTGATACTGGCACAGCCAGATGCCAAAAGTACTGCCCCGATGGTGATTGCAAGCTTGAATTTCATCGATGTTTCCCAAATAAGAATTTAAAGAAACATTTTCTTTCAATTCGGAGGCCTGTAATGCGCGTTACACAATTTAACGATGTACCTCGAAATGCTTAATGACGCATGTTCATTCAATGTGGATAGATTTATCATCCATATATTTACTTCGATTTTTTTGATTCATACCCCCCCCCAGATAAAAAACTACGAAATTGGCCGCCTGTGCATAGGTTCGGATGAGGTCAGCAGACCTGAGCATGGGACTTGTTGTATCCTTCAGCCATGAATCAAGCCGCCCAAGACTTCAAGCAACTCCCCGTCTCCGAGCGGATTTAGCTCGTGGAAGATATTTGGGACAGCATTGCGCAGGATGCCTCTGAACCAGGCATGCGTTTGTCTGCTGAACACCGGGCTGAATTGCATCACCGTCTGGCTGAACATCGCGCTGACCCAAAGAGTGCTGTGCCTTGGCAAGAAGTGCGCGCCAAGCTCTTCAATTTGCACAGCTGATGCAGCTGGTTTTTAGACGGCAAGCTGAGATTGAGCTGCTTGAAGCGCAGCTTTGGTATGAAGACTGTGCGCCCGGCTTGAGCATGGAGTTTGCAAGAGCTGTGGATGCAGCTTTGACGCAAGCCATGCGAATGCCGCTGGCTTACCCGCGCATTGAAGACGACTTTCGCCGCGTGATGACGCGCAAGTTTCCTTATTCGTTGATATGCGTGCTGGACGCTGAGCAGATAGTGATCATCTCTTGCTTTCATCACAGCCGCCGACCGGGCCGCTGGAAATCAACGTTTGCTCACTGATCCGATGCACATACTTGCTTTTAGTGCAAACACCCAAAGCAAGCTTACTGAAGTTGGAATCCAAGCTGCCTCTGATGCTTGATTGCCAAAAAATAAATACTTCCCGCGATCAATGCATACAACAGTGTGTAATCCGTCATCACATATTCACGAATCTCGGCATCTGCGGCTAACAGAGCCAATTGCTTTCGCAAGGCTTGCGCCTTTTGCTTGGCTTGCTGAGTTTGTGGTGCGCGATCCAGAAAGAGGCGGCCCAGGCGGGGGTGCTGCTCTAGCGTGGGAAGGGTGGTGTCTGCCAGCTCTGCGAGCAATCGGTCATAGCCTGCGGGAAACTGCTTGTCATCCCAATAGGCTTCTATTTGGGCGAGGTTATCTTCAAAATTCGGAGTGAAGCGCACTGTGATGTGCGATTTGCGCTGTGCTGGCATGCCCAGCCCTTAGTGGGTGCGCTGTACGCGGCGCTTTTGCAACGCGGTTAGGCTCTTGCGGGCATCGCTGGTTTGCCCTTCGGCAATTTGCGCCAAGCCTTTTGCGGCTTCGTCGAGCCACATGATGTGTACTGCGGCATTTTCCAAGCGGTGGTAATGATCGAGCTTTTGCGCATCAATCAGCGCAGCTGCGGGGCGGCCATCTTTGGTGATGATGGTTTCGCGGCCTCGCCCTGCATCATCGATCAAGGTAGACAGATTGGCGCGTGCTTGCGTAAAAGGAATGATGTCTGAGACGGCGATGGACATGATGTTCTTTCAGAAAATCTAATGCGATAATGTACGTCAAAATGTACATCAAAAGATCGGACCGTTGTTTATGCAATTACTTTCCGTCAACATCGCCCAAGCCAAACCGCTCCTCGCCTCTGGCCGCAAAGTGCTCTCAGCCATTCGCAAACGCGCCACCCGAGGCCCTGTGCCTGTGCTGCCGATGGGTTTGCTTGGCGATGAGCAGGCGGATTTGTCGGTGCATGGGGGTTTGGACAAGGCGGTGTATGCGTATCCGGTGGAGCACTATGCGTTTTGGCAGGCGGCGCGGCGGGAATTTGGCGTTTCACTGTTTGACGAGGATTTGCCGCATGGCTTCATGGGGGAAAACCTGACGATTTCTGGCTTGCTGGAGGCGGAGGTGTTTGTGGGGGATGTGCTGCATTTTCCGTCTTGCACGCTAAGGGTGGAGGCGCCGCGCGAGCCTTGCTTTAAGTTTGCAGCGGTGATGGGTTTTGCTCAGGCGGGCAAGCGAATGGTGCAAGATGCGCGATGTGGGTTTTATCTCTCAGTGGTGGGGCCGGGCAGCTTGCAGGCGGGAGAGAGCTTCACTGTGGTGGCAGGGGCGCGGCGCTTATGTATCGCAGATGCAATTCGCGGGAAGATGGCCAAGCATCGCAGGGATTGAGCGATAAATTTAAGCCGAATTGGCAGTTTGCCCCTATATTATATAGATAGTATGCTATCTAATTTATAGCGTTTAATTTAGATATTTCATCCCAGTGCCACGCCTCTACGGGTGTGATGGAGAGGCGATTGCCGCGCTGCAAGATGGTGAGATCGGCTAGGCTCGGCGTTTCGCGCAAGGTGGCAAGGGAAATCAAATGCAGCTTGCGCACGAGCTGCACATCCACATGCTCCCAGCGCGGGGCTTCTGGCTTGGATTTGGCATCGAAGTATTTGCTCTTTTGATCAAACTGCGTGGCATCCGCGTAGGCCAAGCGACTGATCCTCACGATGCCTGCAATGCCGGGCTGCGGGCAAGAAGAATGGTAGAAAAAAGCGAGATCGCCTAGGCGCATCTCGCGCATGAAATTGCGGGCTTGGTAGTTGCGCACGCCCGTCCACGGCACGGTCTGCAAAGGCAGGCGGGCAAGATCGTCAATCGAGCATTCTTCGGGCTCAGATTTCATGAGCCACAGGCGCGGAGAAAGTAAGGCGGCGGACATGCCGCCACCTTATCACGCCCCTAGCCCAGTTTCAACGAAACCAGCCGCCTCCGTGGCCATGCATGCCGCCGCGACCGCCATGTTCGCTACGTGATTTCATTGTCTCCGCCGCAATCGTGCGCTGCGCGGGCGTAAGCACTTCGGCGGCATCTGCCATGTGTGTTGTCATGCGGCGGCTGATGCTGTCTGTCAGCTGGATTTGTTCGCCGCGTAGCTTTTCAATCGCGCTGCGGTCAATGCTGGGAGCTGAGAGCAGCGCCATGCCTTTTTGACGCACCGCCCGCATTTGCTCGCGCAGGGGCTTCATTTCGGTCATGGCGGCTTGCGCCAAGCCAAGAAGCTTGGTTTTTTGCTCGGGAGAGCCATTGACGAGCTTGATCAAATGATCAACCCGGCGCTCAGCCATTGCGGCGGGGTCAGCCCGGCCGGGCATGCCTTGGGCCATCGCTTTGCCCAAAAAGCCTAAAGTGGCCACAGCGGCAAGCGCTTGGAAGCTGCGGCGTTTGCCGTTGGCGGGTGCTTGGTGAGAGGTGTCTGACATGAGAATTCCTTTGCAATACGATAAAGAGTCTGTGATGCCCGTACTTTGCGCCGCCCGTGCGAAGCAACAGTGGATGCGCGGTAAAGTTAGGTAAATGCAAACCGCTTTTCACCCCACGCTTTGGCCTATCCTGCATGCGCAGGCCGAGCAGCGCGGTGCGTCGGTGGCGCTGCGCTTTGAGGGGCAGGAGATCACTTATGCGCAATTGGCCGCGCAAGCGCAGACGCTGGCCGTAGCGCTGCAAGCCAGCGGCGTGCAGCGCGGTGATCGCGTGGCGTGGTTGGGCTGGAATCATCCTTTGCAAATTGCGCTGCTTTTTGCCTGCGCCGGCCTAGGCGCTATCGCGATGCCGATGAATTACAGGTTGGCTGCGCCTGAGTGGGAGCGCATCCTGCGTGATGCCCAGCCGAGTCTGTTGATTCATGATGCCGCTTGGGCCGAGGCTGCGCATGGCTTGTCAGCCCGCTGCGCTGTGCAGATACAAGACTTGCAGGCTTTGCTTTCGCAAGCACACCGCTGCCCACGCGCTGACATGCAGCAAGGCAAAGCTGCTGATGCCGCTTTGCTGGTGTACACCTCTGGCACCACCGGGCTGCCCAAGGGCGCGGTGCATACGCAGCAAAATTTATGCGAAAACATGGCCTTAGCCCTTATAAATACATCGTTGTTTGCTACAGATATAGTAGCAAGCATGTTGCCATTGTTTCATGTGGGTGGTCTGTGCATCCAGACGCTACCTGCTCTCATGGCGGGCGCTTGCGTGCATTTGCATGCACGCTTTGATGCAGGCGTTGCGCTGCAAAGCTTTGCGCAGCATCGTCCCACGCTCACATTGCAAGTGCCCGCCACGATGTACGCCTTGATGACGCATCCCGATTGGGCAAGCACCGATCTTTCTAGCCTGCGCGCCGTGTGGGCAGGCTCATCTGTCTTGCCTGCGAATTTGATCGAGGCTTTTCATGCGCGCGGCATTCCGGTTTGCAATGTTTATGGCAGCACGGAGACCGGGCCTTTCTCCATTTGCTTGGGCGCAGACAAAGCGCGCTCACACTTGGGCAGCTGTGGCTGGCCTGCCAGTCAAGAGGTGCAGGTGAAGCTGATCAACGCTCGCCAAGGCGTGGGAGAAATTTGTATTCGCGCACCGAATGTGGCTGAGCGCTATTGGCCGAATCTGCCTCTGAAAGACGATGAAGGTTGGTTTCACACCGGAGATATGGCTCGCATGGACGCAGATGGCAGTTACTGGGTGGTGGGCCGGAGTAAAGACATGCTGATCTCGGGAGGAGAAAACATCTACCCTGCTGAGATTGAAAACCTACTTGCCGCGCAGCCGTGCGTGCTGGAATGCGCCGTGATTGGCCTGCCAGATGCCCAGTGGGGCGAGGTCGTGACGGCTTGCGTGGTGCTTATCCCGGGCGAGGATGCATCTGCAGCGCAACAAGCGTTGAGCGCTTCCCTATCGGAGCAGATGGCGCGCTACAAACTCCCGCGCCAATGGTATTTTTTGCCAACGCTTCCTAAAACGGCGCTGGGGAAAGTGCAAAAAGCGCAGTTGCTAGAGTTGCTTTCAAAGCAGCACGAGACTTGATATACTTCCCCCACAGCGCCGATTTGCTTCAGCTTGCGGGCGCTTTAAAAATACTGCTAAATACGAGCCACGATGTCCTCAAAGATCACCCGGTTTCGCATTTAGCCAACCGGGTTTTTGTTTCATGAGTTTTCTAGCCACGCCGCAGTCTATGCACTTCGAAGCCGCCTTGCCTTTGCAAAGCGGTGCGAGTATTCGTGCGTACACGCTTGCTTACGAGACCTATGGTCAGCTCAACGCAGCCAAAAGCAATGCTGTGCTCATCTGCCATGCTCTGAACGCTTCGCATCATGTGGCGGGCGTGTACTCGGGCCAAGACAAATCCGAAGGCTGGTGGGACACGATGATCGGCCCAGGCAAACCGCTGGATACGAATCGCTTCTTCGTGATCGGCGTGAACAATCTCGGCTCGTGCTTCGGCTCCACAGGGCCGATGCACACCAACCCCGACACCGGCCAAGTGTATGGTGCAGATTTCCCGGTGGTCACCGTGGAAGATTGGGTCAACGCGCAGGCGCGTTTGCTCGATGCGCTGGGCATTGAATCGCTGGCCGCCGTGATGGGCGGCAGCTTGGGCGGCATGCAAGCGCTGAGCTGGGCGCTGCAATACCCGGCGCGGGTGAAGCATGCGGTGGTGGTGGCCAGTGCGCCCAATCTCAACGCAGAAAACATTGCGTTTAACGAAGTGGCACGTCGCGCTATAGCCACCGACCCCGATTTTCATGGCGGGCATTTTTATGAGTATGGCGTGGTACCCAAGCGCGGCCTGCGCATTGCGCGAATGATTGGGCACATCACGTATCTCAGCGATGATGTGATGAATGAGAAATTCGGAAGATTGCTCCGCGACGGTGTTGACTTGAAATACTCCACGCAAGAGGTGGAATTTCAGATTGAAAGTTATCTGCGCTACCAAGGCGACAAGTTTGCTGAATACTTCGATGCAAATACGTATTTGCTCATCACCCGCGCCCTGGACTATTTTGATCCCGCCCAAAAATTTGGTGGCAATTTAAGCGCTGCGCTGGCAGAAGCCAGCGCCAAATTCTTGCTCGTGAGCTTCACCACCGATTGGCGCTTCGCGCCCGCGCGCTCACGCGAGATCGTGCGCGCCCTGCTCGACAATGGCCTGGATGTGAGCTATGCCGAGATTGATGCGCCGCACGGCCATGATGCCTTTTTGCTCGAAGACCCTCGCTATCTGCGCGCAGTGCGCTCCTATTTTGAGAGTATCTCTGCATCACTCAAAGGGAGTGAAGTATGAGCGATCTTGCATTGCATCAGCGTATCGCGCAAATGGTGCCTCGTGACGCGCATGTGCTCGATCTCGGCTGCGGTGACGGTGCGCTCCTAGCGCATCTCAAGCAAACGCGAGGCTGCACCGGCTATGGCGTAGAAATCAGCGACGACGGCGTGCATGCCTGCATCCAGCGTGGCGTGAACGTGATTCAGGCCAACTTGGATGAAGGCTTGGCGATGTTTCGCGACAAAAGCTTTGACGTGGTTTTGCAAATCGACACGCTGCAACACCTGCGTAACGCGGAGACCATGCTGCGCGAGACCGCGCGCGTCGGTCAACTGGGCATCGTCGCCTTCCCTAATTTTGCACATTGGCCCAATCGCTTGCAAGTGTTGCAAGGCCAGATGCCGGTGACCAAAACCTTGCCTTACCAGTGGTATGACACACCAAATATCCGCGTTGGCACATTCAAGGACTTTGAAGCGCTCGCCCAGAAAAATGGCCTGATCATCCAAGATGCTTTCGGCTGGCAAGATGGCCGCGAGGTACGTTTTGCGCCAAATGCGCGAGCCAGCATGGCGGTATTTGCCTTCAAGCACTGATTGCGTGTAAACTCAATTCATCGGGATTCACAGCCTCCCGAGTCTTCTCAAAGATTGGCGGCCTCCCGCCCCTCTTAGGAAATTCAGACGGTGTCCCGTCCAAGCGCTGGCCACCCTGAATTTCAGGACGTTTTTGTTTGGACACCGCAATGACAACTCCCTTTTCTATTTCCCCTTCCGAACTGTTGCCGCGCTTGGGCACAGCGCATGCGCCTGTGCTGCTCGATGTGCGCCGTGATGCGCCGTTTGAAGCCAGTGCAAGTATGCTGGTGGGCGCGCAGCGCTGTGCGCCGCAAAATGTGGCGGCTTGGGCAGAGGCCCATGATCAGCAGCGCGATCAAGCCATCGTGGTGTATTGCGTTTATGGCCACAATGTGAGCGCGGATGCGTGCAGCCAGCTCCGCGCTTTGGGCTGGAATGCCGTGGCTCTCGCTGGCGGTATTCAAGGCGGTGAAGACGGTGTAGATTCGCCCGCCGATATCGCTGTATGGCGCGGCACGGCATTGCCCATGTGGCGCAAGCGTGTTGATTTGGGTTTGGCAGGCCTAGGCGGCTCGCGCTGGGTAACGCGCGCGCGGCCAAAGATTGATCGCATCGCCTGCCCTTGGCTGGTGCGCCGCTGGATTGACCGAGAGGCACAATTTGACTACGTGCCTGATGCGCAAGTCCTCTCGCATGCGCAGCAGGTGGGCGGCTTGGCCTATGACATTGTGGGCGCGCCGATCACGCATGTGGGCGAGCAATGCAGCTTTGATGCGCTGTTGCAAGCGGTGGATTTGCACACGCCCGCGCTCGATCTGCTTGCCCGGATCGTGCGCGGCGCAGACACTGATTTGCTGCAACTCGAAGCCCAATGCGCCGGGCTGCTCGCCATCACGCAAGGCATGGCTCGCCTGCATGCGCAGAATGACGCTGCGATGTTGGAAGCCATGATGCCGATCTACGATGCGTTGTATGGGTGGTGTGTGGATCAAACCCAAGGCCGCGTGGAGCGCCATGCTTGGAATGCGCCAGCGCCCGCCAACTCAGCCGCGCTGCGCCGCCAAGCCGAGCAAGCCCGCAAAAGCGTGCGCATTTGAAGCCAACAGATCCCATAACATGACCACGCCGCCCACCGTCTCCTTTTCCCAAGCCCTGCTCTTCTGGCTCAAGCTGGGTTTCATCAGCTTCGGCGGGCCCGCTGGGCAAATCGCCATCATGCAGCGCGAGCTGGTAGATGAGCGGCGCTGGATTTCTCAAGCAAGGTTTAACCATGCCTTGAATTACTGCATGCTGCTGCCCGGCCCCGAGGCGCAGCAATTGGCCACCTATATCGGCTGGCTGATGCATCGCAGCTGGGGCGGCATCGTGGCCGGTGGCTTGTTTGTCTTGCCCTCGCTCTTCATTTTGACCGCGCTGTCTTGGGTGTATGTGGTGTATGGGCAAGTGCCCGCTGTGGCCTCCGTGCTCTGGGGCATGCAATGCGCTGTGGCGGCGATTGTGGTGCAGGCGCTCTGGCGTGTGGCCAGAAGAACGATGCCAAATCCGCGCTCAGCCCCTCTATTATTTGCATTGTCTGCTATGAGTTTTATAGCAATTGCTTTTCTCAATTTCAGCTTCTTATGGATCGTGCTGGTTGCTGGCATCGTCGGCTGGTTGGGTGCAAAGCGCTATCAAGCGCAGTTTTCAGGCGGCGGGCATGGCGCTGCGGCGAAGGCGGGTGCTGAGGGCTATTTGATTGGCGATGACACACCCACGCCCGCGCATGCGATGTTTTCCAAAGCAAAGATGCTGCGGATTTTGCTGGTGGGCTTGGCGCTTTGGGCAGTGAGTATGGGCGCCTTGGTCGCTTGGCAAGGCTGGAATGCGAGCCTCACGCAGATGGGTTGGTTTTTTAGCAAGGCGGCGATGGTGACTTTCGGCGGAGCGTATGCCGTGTTGCCTTACGTGACGCAAACGGCGGTGGGCAATAACTGGCTCAATGCTGAGCAGATGATGGCGGGGCTGGCTTTGGGCGAAACCACGCCGGGGCCGCTCATCATGATCGTGGCGTTTGTGGGCTATGTCGGGCAGGCTTTTGAGGTGCAGCGTATGGGGGCGGGCGCTCACTTGATTGGCGCAGCGATGTTCGTCATGGGTGTGTTGGGTGCTTTGGTGGCGACTTGGTTTACTTTTTTGCCGAGCTTCGTTTTCATCCTTGCAGGTGGGCCGTTTGTGGAATCGACGCATGGCAAACTGGGCTTTACTGCGCCTCTTAAAGCCATCAGCGCGGCGGTGGTGGGCGCGATTGCTTCGCTCGCGCTGCTCTTCGTCCAGCACACGGTGATGGGCAGAAGCGGTGTGGATTGGGCGGCGATTGTGTTGATGCTGCTCGCGGCGTTTGCTTTGTTTCAGCTGAAGTGGGGGATTGTGCGGGTGATTGTGTTGTGTGCTGTTGTTGGATTTCTGCGGTCTTTTGTTTAACCCTGTCGTGATCGAGGTTCGACGCTACTTGCCCAACTGCTTCGACCGCTTCGCCTTCACGCCATCCGCTCGCCTGCTACGCGACGTGCCCTCAAAACCACGGATACACCAAGAAAAGAGCAACTTCAAGCCCCCCAAAGTATCAAGCCACGCTACTTCACAGGCCGCCACATCGCGACCAGCTTTTCACGACAACAATGCGCCATCTGAACCCCTCAGATACTTTGTTCAACTCGTGAAAGGCCAGTGCGCAAGCACACCATGTATGAATACCACCATCGCCATACAAGCAGTCGGCGCTGTATTGATCGCTGATTTCTTCTCAGGCTTGGTGCATTGGGCAGAAGATGCCTATGCACGCAAAGACACGCCGATTATTGGCAAATGGATTGGCGAGGCCAATATTGAGCACCATGTGAAGCCCCGCGCTTTCGTCTCGCGAGGTTGGTGGGCGAGTTCGTGGGATCTTGCGTTAGCTGGCTTGCTCGTGGTGACCGGCGCGTGGTGGATGAAGCTGCTGAGCTGGCATGTGTGGCTGTTTGCTCTTGTCAGCGCCAATGCCAATCAAATCCATAAGTGGGCACACAGTGCGCCGCATGAAAATGGGCGCTTGGTGACGTGGCTGCAAAAATTCAAAATCTTGCAGACGCAGCGCCATCATGCCAAGCACCACAGTGGCCAGAAAGATTCACACTATTGCTCGGTGACGAATTTTCTCAATCCGATTCTTGAAGAGTTGGAGTTTTGGAAAAACTTGGAGCGATTCAATGAAAAATTCTTCGGCTTGAAGCGCAGATTCGACCCTACGGTGAAAGCTGCGGCGCCCCAAGCGGCTTCGCATTGATCCCGCTTGCAGCGACAGGCAAGGTGGCGAAATACGGTTTCGCCACCTTTGTCCGTTTTGACCCAGTGGTTTTGCCAGCCGCTTGCTGGTGAAGTGAATTGCTGCGGGAAGGCGGCCAGTTATTTCTTGGAGAATTCCAAACCAAGTATGATGATTTACAGATCAGGCTTAAATATTGCATTGCTTCTCGGTAACTCGCCCTATCACCCTATTGTTATGACCATTCAAGCCGCTCTTCACCACGTCACCCATTACAAATACAGCCACCCTGTCCTCTTGGGGCCGCAGGTGGTGCGGCTGAGGCCTGCGCCGCATTGCCGCAGCCGCGTCGTGTCTTACTCCCTGACGGTGGAACCCGCTGGGCATTTTGTGAATTGGCAGCAAGACCCGTTTGCTAATTATTTAGCGCGCTTGGTGTTTCCAGAGAAAGTCAAAGAGTTCAAAGTCACGGTGGATTTGGTGGTCGACATGTCGGTCTACAACCCGTTTGACTTCTTTCTCGAACCCACCGCCGAGCGCTATCCGTTTGCTTACAGCGCGACTGAGAGCCAAGAGCTCGCGCCTTATTTGCTGGCAGAGCCGCAAACCTCGCTACCACCCGCCACGCCTCTGCTCGCCGCTTATCTGAAGAAAATCAACCGCCAAGACCAGCGCAGCATTGATTTTTTGATCGGTGTGAATCGTCTGGTCCAGCAAGACATCCAATACCTGATCCGCATGGAGCCAGGAGTGCAAACACCAGAAGATACGCTGGCATTGGCACGCGGTTCTTGCCGTGATTCTGCTTGGCTTTTGGTGAATCTACTGCGCCATTGTGGCTTAGCAGCGCGCTTCGTCTCGGGCTATTTGATCCAGCTCACCCCCGATGTGAAGGCCTTGGACGGCCCCAGCGGCACCACGGTGGACTTTACCGATTTGCATGCATGGTGTGAGGTGTATCTGCCGGGCGCGGGCTGGGTCGGCTTGGATGCCACCTCAGGCTTGATGGCGGGCGAGGGGCATATTCCGCTGGCCTGTACGCCGCAGCCCTCTAGCGCAGCGCCGATTGAAGGCGTGGTCGAAGCGTCGGAGGTGACTTTCAATCACGAGATGCGCATCACGCGCTTCTTGGAAACGCCGCGTGTGACCAAACCGTATACCGACGCGCAATGGGCTGACGTTTTAGCGCTCGGCGAGCACGTGGATGCTGACCTGAAAGCAGGCGATGTGCGCCTCACCATGGGCGGTGAGCCTACCTTTGTGGCCGTAAGTGACCGCGACGCAAGGGAGTGGAACACCGATGCGCAGGGCCCGACCAAGCGCGCCTTTGCCACTGAGATCATGCACAAGCTTTCCAAGCGCTATGCGCCGGGCGGGCTGGTGCACATCGGCCAAGGCAAATGGTATCCGGGCGAGCAATTGCCACGCTGGGCTTTCAGCATTCTTTGGCGCGCTGATGGCAAAAGCATTTGGCGCAATCCCGCTTTGCTGGCCGATGAGCGCAAACCGCAGAATTACACATCCGAAGATGCCCGCCGCTTTATCGAGCTGCTCAGCCAAGAGCTGGGCTTGCCCCAAGTCAAGCAACATCCTTACATCTGCCCGGCTTATGAAGATGCTTGGTATTACATGTGGCGTGAAAAGCGCTTGCCCGCGAATGTGAATGTGCTGGACTCGCGCCTGAGCGATCCGCTGGAGCGAGAGCGCTTGGCGCATGTGTTTGATCAAAAACTCGGCACGGTGGTGGGTTATGTCTTGCCGCTGCAAACCTTTGATGAAAAGCCCGATGTCGAACTGGCTGCGGTGAAAGCCATGCCCGCCACGCAAGCCACGCGCTGGAACACGGGTCGCTGGCATGTGCGCGGTGGACATTTGTTTCTGATTCCCGGTGATTCTGCCTTGGGCTACCGCTTGCCACTGGATACGCTGCCGTGGGTGCATACCAAAGACTACCCTTATCTCATCGAAGAAGACCCGATGGTGGCGCATCCTCCTTTGGTCAGCGCAGTGCCAAGCGCTGCTGCTGTGCCAGCAAAGTCGGCCACACATAACATCCATGTTGATCGCGAAGCGCTGCCCTTGGAGTCGGCCCACTGGCTGCCCAGAACCGCACTGTGCGTTCAGGTGCGTGCGGTACCTCAAGAAAAAGGCGCAACCCAGCAGGCAGCTGGCAATTTGTTGTATGTCTTTATGCCGCCCGTTGTGCGCTTAGAAAGTTACCTTGAGCTGGTCAGCGCCATCGAGCGCACATCCCAAGCTTTGAATCTGCAAGTGGTGCTGGAAGGCTATCCGCCGCCGCGTGACCCTCGCCTGAAAATGCTGCAAGTCACACCCGATCCGGGCGTGATCGAGGTGAATATCCAGCCGGTTGACAACTGGACAGAGCTGGTCGACAACACCGAATTTTTGTACAACGCGGCCTTTGAATCACGCCTGAGTGCAGAAAAATTCATGACCGATGGCAAACACACCGGCACAGGCGGTGGCAACCATTTTGTGATGGGCGGAGCGACTCCGGCGGATAGCCCGTTCCTGCGCAAGCCCGAGCTGTTGGCCA
>JANMDE010000544.1:0-10015 GCA_031376105.1 Variovorax sp.
TGCTTATGTGGTGATTGCCAGAAAGCTACTGAGGATCGCTTTTGTGATCTGGCACAGCAATCAGCTGTTTGATCCAGCAAAAGTCATGAAATCGCCGCAAAGCGCTTGACTTTGAACATAGAACCTGCGTGAGATACCCCAAGCGCCTTGCCTCACTCGCAGCCTTTTAGTACGGCGAAAATCAGCGAGCGCCAGCCATCTGTCCCCACTTTGATAGCCAAAAACACATAAGCATGACAACAATCCTTGCATGCCAACCCTCTACCTCGTCCGCCACGGCCAAGCCAGCTTTGGCGCTGCAGACTACGACAACTTAAGCGATCTCGGTCACCAGCAAGCTGAACTTCTCGGTCGCTATTTCAAAACCAAAAATCTGAGCTTCGATGCCGCCTACGCAGGCACACTGCGCCGCCATGCGCAGACCTTCTCTGGCATTGCGCAGGGCATGGGAATGGATCAAGCCGCCCTGCTCAGACCCGGCCTGAACGAATATGACAGCGATGCTGTTGTTGAAGCGATTCACCCCGAGCCACTGTCGCGCGAACGCTCGCCCGAGAACTACCGCAAACACTTCCGCCTCCTGCGCGATGGCCTGAGTGCTTGGATGGATGGGAGAACCGAGCCCAGGGGCATGCCGCACTACTCAGATTTTGTGAGTGGCATCACCGATGTGCTTGACGAGGTGCGCACGCAGTACGGAGGCAATGAGGATGCGCGCATTCTGATCTGCTCCAGCGGTGGCCCAATCAGCACGGCAGTGGGCTACATCCTAGGCACTTCCGCGCAAACGACGATTGAACTTAACCTGCGTATTCGCAACACCAGCGTCACAGAATTCGCCTTCACACCCAAGCGCCATATGCTCGTCACATACAACACCCTGCCGCATTTAGAAGACAAGCCAGATTGGGTGACTTACGCTTGAGTCACCCCTGCCACACGCCATAACCCATCTTCTGCAAGGTGATCGCTAATTCAACCTCCATCGCCTTGGCCGCCACATGCGGCATGGGGTTGAGTTTTTCGTAGAGCTCGGGCAGCAGGCGGATGCCGTAATCGGTCACGTAGGTGTTGGCTTGAATGCCGGCCTTGTGTTTATCGAAGCGGGTGTCGGGATCCAAGCCCGTCATGCCGACATAGACGAATGGTTTGCCCATCACGTAGTCGGGGTTGCAGCGGCGGAATTTGGCGCTGTTCCAGACGCGATCGTCTAGCTCGATGACGTAGACGTGATATTTACCTCTAGGCATCTTTTAACTTTGCATCGTCTACCTGAGCATCTTCTTTTTTGAGCTTCAAAGCCAAATCGTAAAGCGCATTGCGCGGCTCGCCTGAGATGTCGGCAGCGAGTTTCACAGCGGTTTTGGTGGGCAGCTCGGGCAGCAAGAGTTTCAAGATGCGCTCGCCTTCGCCGGCGGCTGTTTGCGTGGCGGTTTGCGGATGAATGGCCAAGGCGAATTCACCGATACAGCGATGCTTGTCTTGCGCGAGCCAGCTTGAGAATTCGCTCGCGGGCAGGGTGGCGATTTGCTCGAATTGTTTGGTGAGTTCGCGGCCCACGGTAAGCGAGCGCTCGCCCAATGCCGCCAGTGCGCCAGCCAATGCCTCGATGCGATGCGGCGCTTCCAGCAAGATGATGGCTCTAGGCTCGGAGCCCAAGCGCATGACCTGCGCGTCCCGCTCTTTCGCCTTCGTTGAAAGGAAGCCTTCAAACACAAAGCTGCCGCTGTCGCCGGTTAAACCCGCTGCGCTGATCAACGCCGTGATGCTGCTCGCGCCCGGCAGCGGAATCACGCGAAAGCCCGCTTGGCTCACGGCCGCAGCCAAGCGCGCCCCGGGGTCGCTCACGGCGGGCGTGCCTGCGTCGCTCACATAGGCGATGCGCTCGCCAGCAGCCAAGCGCGCGATGATGCCTTGGGCGGCTTCGCGTTCGTTGTGTTCATGCACCGCCAGCAACGGTTTGCTGATGCCGTAAATGCCCAGCATGCCTTGGGTGTGGCGCGTGTCTTCGCAGGCGATTTGGTCTGCCAGCCCCAGCACATGCAGCGCCCGAAGAGAAATATCGGCCAAATTGCCAATCGGCGTAGCCAGCATGTAAAGCGCGCCCGTGGGATACAGCTGCGCACCGGCGGCCGACTGCGCAGCAGCAAGAGCGGGGGAGAAGTCAGCTTTCATCGGAGGGGCGCAGTTTTCGAAGGCACAATGCTTGTATGAAGGTGTTCAAGAGCATAGCGGTAAAACCAGCGATCAACGCGCCAGCCAAGCGCCCCACGACGAAAGCGGTGGGCGACAGTGGCGAAGAGCGTGCCTTGGAATATCTTTCACAACGCGGTTTAATGCTCGTGGCACGGAATTTCAAAACGCCGGGGCGCGGCGGCGGCGAGGTGGATTTGATCATGCGCTCGCCTGATGGCACGCTGGTCTTCATTGAGGTGCGGCATCGCAAAAGCTCAAGCCACGGCGGCGCGGCAGCCAGCATCAGCGCCACCAAGATGCGGCGCATCATCTTTGCGGCGCAGCATTACATCAGCCGATTGCCGCGCACACCGCCATGCCGCTTTGATGTGATCGCGCTGCAAGGAGACGGGCAAGACATGCAGATTGAATGGCTGCAAGCGGCTTTTGATGCATCCTGATGCAAATTTTTGATGAAATTAGCCTTTTGCCCTTATATTTACTGCAAACTTTGCTATCAATTTAGTATCATTACAGCATTCACCCAAACCCACCATGCTCGAACAACGCATTGAAAAACACTTCATCGACAGCGCCGACCTCAAATACCAGGCTGCGCAAACGCTGTCCAAGCCGATCGCGCAGGCCACGGAAGCGCTGCTCGCCTGCGTCACGAATGGCGGCAAAGTGCTGGTCTGCGGCAATGGCGGCTCGGCGGCAGATGCGCAGCATTTCGCTGCAGAGTTTGTGGGCCGCTACGAACGCGAGCGCCCCGAGCTGGCCGCGATTGCCCTGACCACCGACAGCTCCATCCTCACAGCCATCGGCAATGACTACGGCTTTGAGCAAATTTTCTCCAAGCAAGTGCGCGCACTGGGCACCAGCGGCGATGTCTTGGTGGCTATTTCCACCAGCGGCAATTCCGCCAACGTGATCGCTGCGATTGAGGTGGCGCAATCGCGCGAGATGATCGTGATTGCCCTGACGGGAAACAAAGACGGTAAGAGCGGCGGAAAAATCGGTGCGATGCTCAACGAGACCGACGTGCATATTTGTGTGCCGCATGACCGCACGGCACGCATCCAAGAAGTCCATCTGCTCACCTTGCACTGCCTGTGCGACGGCGTGGATGCCATGTTGTTAGGTGATCAGGAGAATTTATGAATACTATGAATTTTGTAGCGCGCAGAGCCCTATTTATAACGGGCAGCGCCCTGATTAGCTCGCAAATCTTGAGCGGCTGTGTGCCGCTCATTGTGGGCGGCGCGGTATTGGGCGGCACGCTGGTTGCCACCGACCGCCGCACCTCGGGCGCACAACTGGAAGACGAAGGCATCGAGCTGCGCACGGTCAACCGCTTGCGCGAAGCCTTTTTAGAGCGCGTGCATATCAACGCCACCAGCTACAACCGCCAGGTCTTGCTCACCGGCGAAGTGCCCACCGAAGCTGACAAGCAGCGTGCGCAAGAGATCGTGAGCCGCGTGGAAAATGTGCGCAGCATCGTGAACGAGCTGGCCGTGCTGGGTAATACCTCACTCACCTCGCGCTCGGCCGATGCGCTCACCACAGGGCGGGTGAAAGCTGGGTTTGTGGATGCCAAAGATTTGTATGCCAACGCCTTCAAGGTCGTCACTGAGCGCGGCACCACCTACTTGCTGGGCCGCGTCACGCAGCGCGAAGCTGGCCGCGCCACCGAGATCACCCGCAACACATCCGGCGTCTTGCGGGTGGTGCGTGTGCTAGAAATCATCAGCGAAGAAGAGCTGTTGCGCTTGCTGCCGCAGCCACCCAAGCCGGGCACGGGGCCTGCTCCTGTCGGTGGCTAAGGATTTGACCCACTCACCGTTCTTCTTCTGCCCCTTTGTGCGCCAAGCAGCCTAAAGCCGCGCAGCATTTCGTACCTGACATGTAACTCGATTACAGGCACAATGTTATTCGATTACTGATCAGTTACCAAATTTGGAGTTTTCATGCAAGAACGCATTCCCACGCACGCAACCAAAATTGTCGCCACCATTGGCCCCGCTTCTTCCACCGTGGAGATCCTGGAGGCCATGATTCGCGCCAAAGTCAGCGTGGTGCGGCTGAACTTCAGCCACGGCACGGCGCAAGACCATATTGACCGCGCCTTGATGGTGCGTGAGGCCTCGCGCCGCGCGGGCCGCGTGGTGGCCATCATGGCTGACCTGCAAGGCCCCAAAATTCGGGTGGGCAAGTTTGCTGAAGGCAAAGTGTGGCTGGAAAACGGCACAAAATTTGTGCTCGATGGGGATCGCAAAGAGCTCGGCAATGTGGATGCTGTGGGCTTAGATTACAAAGAGCTGCCGCGCGAAGTGAAAAAAGGCGATGTGCTTTTGCTCAACGACGGCCTGATCGTGCTTGATGTGACTGAAATTCGAGGCGAAGCGGTGCATACCGTGGTGCGCTTGGGCGGCGAGCTGTCCAACAACAAAGGCATCAACAAGCAAGGCGGCGGCCTGACTGCCCCCGCGCTGACTGCCAAAGACATGGAAGACATCAAAACCGCGATGAGCTTCCAAGCCGATTACGTGGCCGTGAGCTTCCCGAAAAACGCCACCGACATGGAAATGGCGCGCCAGCTGTGTAACGTGGCTGCCGCTGAATACAAACACAAGCCAGGCCTGATCGCGAAAATTGAGCGGGCTGAGGCGATTCCAAAACTGGAAGAAATTTTGCGTGCCTCTGACGGCATCATGGTAGCGCGGGGTGATTTGGCAGTCGAGGTGGGCCACGCCGCCGTGCCCGCGTTGCAAAAGCGCATGATCAAAATGGCCCGCGCCATGGACAAAGTGGTGATTACCGCCACACAAATGATGGAAAGCATGATCACCAACCCCGTGCCCACCCGCGCCGAGGTGAGCGACGTGGCCAATGCCGTGCTGGATGGCACCGATGCTGTGATGCTCTCTGCTGAGACGGCTTCTGGCAAGTTCCCCTTAGAGACCATCCAAGAAATGAGCCGCGTGTGTGAGGCCGCCGAAGAAGCAGAAGATGTGACGTTGGACGCCAATTTCACCGGCATGACCTTTGATCGCATTGACCAATCGATTGCCATGGGCGCACTCTTCACCGCGCATCATTTGGGCGCAAAAGCGATCGTGGCCATGACCGACAGCGGCTCCACGCCCTTGTGGATGAGCCGCCACCGCATTCATGTACCGATTTATGCCCTCACGCCCAAAGAAAGCACACAGCGCAAGATGGCGCTGTATCGCAACGTGCGCCCGCTCTTCATGGAAGCCGTGAGCGACCGCGACAGCGCCCTCGCCGCAGCCGAAGCACATTTGAAGATGCGCGGCATCATGAAGACCGGCGATGTCTATGCAATCACCTGCGGCGAGCCCATGGGTGCGCCGGGCGGCACGAATATGCTCAAAATTTGTAGCGCCAGCTGATTTCGCCAACCGCAGCGATTCACATTCGCTGCGGTTGGCCAGCTCGCAAGAGCAACAGCAGGTATCATGCATCTCCCATGCCCGAGCTTGCCCCTAACGCCCCCCTCAAAGCCCAACCCGTTGGCATCCACATCAGCGATATCGAGGCCGCCATTAATTTTTGGCGCGCCCGCTCTCCCTCGCCCGATGGGGTGACGCTGGCTGCGCCGCTGCGTGCGCTGGGCGAGGTGTATGCGCTGCTGGTGTATTACAAGCAAACCCAAGTCAACGAACTCACCATGCCGCCCAAGGCGCTGGATGCTTGGCTCACTTGGTATGACAGCACCCCTGACACGCCCTGCATCGCGATTTGCTCCACCAGCCAAGGCGACGACGAATGCAAAGGCTGTGGCCGCAGTTTTGATGAAGTGCAGCATTGGCCTGAGCTCAGCGCCTTCGCCAAGCGCAGCACTTGGCGACGCATCACGATGGAAGGCACTGCTTGGCGCTTCAACCGCTATGCCGAGCGCGCCGCTGAGAAACGCCAACTGGCCGAGCAAGCCGCCCGCGATGGGCTTGCGCCCCCGGTTGCCGCCCTGCCCGTGGCATGATCTGGCAATGATTGACGCTGTTGTTCTTTTCTTCATCCTGGGCGTGATTGCACGGCTGGGTAAAAGTGATTTGAAATTGCCGCAGGCTTTGTATGAGGCGCTGTCGGTGTATTTGCTGCTGGCCATTGGCCTCAAGGGCGGCATTGAATTAAATAAGCAAAGCTTGACTGCCATGCTGCCGCAAATCTTGGCCTGCATGGCGCTAGGCGGCCTGATTCCTGTGTTGATGACACCCCTCTTGAAGCGCTTGGGATTCTCGGGGGTGGACAGCGCGGTGTTGGCTGCGCATTACGGCTCGGTCAGTGTGGTGACGTATGCTGTGGCTTCGAGTTATTTGCAGCGGCAGGCCATTGCCTTCGAGGCGCATGCGGCACTCTGGGTGGCCGTGATGGAAGCGCCGGGGATTGTGGCGGGTGTGTTTTTGGCGCGGCGTGAACTCAATCGCTTGAAATCACCCGAGGCAGCTGCAAAACCACAAGGCAATTGGCGCGAGCTGGCGCATGAGGTGTTGTTTGGGAAATCCGTGTTGCTGCTGGCGGGCGGGCTCGTGATTGGTGCGGTGATGGGGCAAGACGGTTTGAAGCCAATTGCGCCCTTGTTTACCGATCTGTTCAAAGGCGTGCTGGCGCTGTTTTTGCTGGAGCTGGGCTTGGTGGCCGGGGCGCAATTGGCCGAGGTCAAGCGCTACGGGCTGCGGCTGTTGGCCGTGGGCATTATTTCGCCGCTGGTGCTTTCGCTGATGGGTGCGGCTTTGGGCAAACTGCTCGGCCTGTCCACCGGCGGCATTGCGATTCTTGCCACATTGGCTGCCAGCGCGAGCTACATTGCCGCGCCCACAGCCATGCGCATGGCGGTGCCACAGGGCAACGCGGGCTTGTCGATCGCCGCCGCGCTTGGCATCACGTTTCCGTTCAACATCGTCATCGGTGTACCGCTCTACACCTGGCTGGCGAAGCAAATTTCGTAGAATCTTCACAAGCTTCTCATGGACAAACACCCCAAAAAACTCCTCGTCATCTTCGCTGAAGCCGCGCTAGAAAAGCGCCTGGTGCAAGATGCTCAGCGCTTTGGCGCACATGGCTACACCATTTGGGATGTGCGCGGCGGCTCGGATCGCGGATCGCGCTCAGGAAGCTGGGACAACGACTGCACGATCGAGATGAAAACCATTTGCAGCCCCGAAGTGGCCGACGCGCTGGCCGCACATCTGCTGGCAGAATATGCGCAAGATTTCGGCCTCACGCTGTATTTTGCAGATGTGCAGGTGCTGCGCAGCGAGAAGTTTTAAAGCTCCTAAATAGATAGCATACTATGCTTAATTTATAAGGGCAATCTGCTGTTTTTTCTTAAATTTTTTGGTCATAAGCATCATGTCGCTCCAACTCTACTTCGCCCCCGGTGCTTGCTCTTTTGTGCCCCACACCCTGCTAGAAAAAGCGGGCGCTACTTTTGAGCCTGTGATGGTCAAGCTTCACAAAGGCGAGCAATATGGCGAAGAATATAAAGCGCTCAATCCGCGCAGCCAGGTGCCGGTATTGGTGAACGACGGTCAAGCCATCACACAAATCGTGGCCATCACCAGCTTCATCGCCGACGCTTATCCCCAAGCGCAGCTGTTGCCTGCCCAAGCCATGGCCAAAGCGCGCGTGCTGCAAACCTTGGCTTGGATGAACAACACCGTGCATCCCACCTTCACCCACATCTTCATGCCGCAAAAATTTGCCGCAGACGAAGCGGCCCAAGCCGCCATCAAAACCCACAACGTGCAGCTTTTCGCGCAGCAGCTCGCCGAGCTTGACGCGCTGGTGGGCTTGGCCAAAGCGCTTGGCAGCACCTACATCGCAGGTGCTTATGCTCACGACCACTTCACCGCGCTGGATGCCTATTGCCTCACGCTCACACGCTGGGGCGGCATTGCAGGCCTTGATCCCGAAGGCTTCAAGCATGCTTGGGCGCATATTCAAGCGCTTGCGCAAGACGAAGCGATTGCGCGCGTGATTGAGCGCGAGCGTTTGCAGCTCAATATGTTCAAACCCGCGTAAAGACAGAGCCACCATGCAACTGGCCGCCGCGCAATTGCAGCAGCATTTAAGCAAAGGGCTCAAATCGCTTTACACCTTGCATGGCGACGAGGCCTTGCTCATTCAAGAAGCTTTGGATGCGATTCGCGCCACGGCGCGTGCCCAAGGCTTCACCGAGCGCAGCGTTCACACTGCCTCGGGGGCACATTTTGACTGGAGCGACGTGCTGGCCGCAGGCGGCTCGATGAGCCTATTTGGCGACAAGCAGATTGTAGAAGTGCGCATCCCCAGCGGCAAGCCCGGCAAAGAAGGCAGCGTTGCGATTCAAAAGTTGGCTGAGCAATCGCAGGGCAATGACGACGTGCTCACGCTCTTTATCTTGCCCAAGCTCGACAAAATGAGCAAAACCGGCGCATGGTTCAGCGCACTGGAAAGCTTTGGCATCACGCTCGAAGTGCAAGAAATTGACCGCCGCCAACTCACTCCTTGGCTCACGCAGCGCATGGCGCAAGTGGGCCTGCGCGTGAAAAGCGGCGAAGAAGGCGAGCGCAGCTTGAAATTCTTCGCAGACCGCGTCGAAGGCAATCTGCTCGCTGCGCACCAAGAAATTCAAAAGCTTTCGCTGTTGCACCCAAGTGACACCTCAGCCCCTAAAGAGCTCAGCTTCGAGCAGATCGAAGCGGCTGTGCTCAATGTGGCGCGCTACGATGTGTTCAAACTGTCGGAGGCCGTGCTCTCAGGCAACCTCGTGCGCACGCAGCGCATGCTTGATGGCCTGCAAGCCGAGGGCGAGGCGGAAGTGCTGGTGCATTGGGCCTTGTCTGAAGATATCCGCAACCTGCACCGCGTCAAAAGTCTGATGGAAGACGGCAAACCATTGCCGATGGCACTGCAAGAAGCCCGCGTCTGGGGCATCAAACAAAAACTCTACGAACGCCTGCTGCCAAGAATGTCTGGCCTAGACGCCAGCAACCTCCTACACGCCGCCCATGAAGTGGACGGCATCGTCAAAGGCCTGAAAAGCCCCAAATGGCCCACCAACTCCTGGCTCGCGCTGCACCAGTTGGCCGGGATGGTGTGCAAACTGGCGGTTTAAAACTTTTCGGGCAGTTCATCGCCCGCTCGCGGCGGCTCGCCGCCACTGCGATTCAAAATACGGTCTATCGCATCGGGCTTCGCTCGCTTGGCGCGTTGCATAAAGAAGTCTGCCGTAGAAAGCACAGACAGCGTCTCAGCCGCCGCTTTGATCGAGCGCGGCAGGCGTGGTGTGAAACCGCACTTATTTTTCATCTGAGATTCATCGTTTATCGCTTCTTTAGCAATTGTATTATCATGCGGCATGATGGCATTACCGTCAACACAGGAGAACCTTATGCTTAAAGAAGTAGGTACCAGCGGCCAAATCTCCCTAGGTAAGAAGTTTGCGGGGCAGCTGTTTGACGTGCAATTCCTCGATACTGGAGCAGTGCAGATGCTGCCAGTGCGAATCGTGCCTGCAATGACATCTGCTGGCCAAGAGCAGCAAACGAACACGGCCAGCGCGCCCCAAGACGATCAATGGCATTTGATGCATGCCAAGCAAATCGCCGCATACAACGCTTGGGCAGAGCAGCGCCCTACATTCAGCGAAAGTGTGCGCCTGTGGCGCGAGGCTGAGCAAAGCCGACAGCTTGCCGCGTAAGTTGTACATGAGATACGACGTTTATCCCAATCCAGTTACGTCACTTCGCGCAGCTTTCCCTTATGTGATTGAGATCCAAAGTGATCGCCACTACATGTTTGCTGAGCGCGTTTGTGTCCCGCTGGCCAAGCC